>DAIOWG010000050.1:0-12883 GCA_036758645.1 Dokdonella sp.
GGTGCGAAATCGATTTGTCTCCGGGCACCTGGATCTCGCCGCGCAGCGATCCCGCGGGCGCGCTGCTCCAATCGACGCGCGCGCTCATGCGAGTGCGTCCAGCAGGCGCTGGTTGTCGTCGCGCCGGCCGACGCTGATGCGCAGCAGGTGGCCGAGGCCGTATCCGCCCATCGGCCGCACGATCACGCCGCGTTCGAACAGGTGCCGCTCGAGCGCGTCGGCATCGCGCCCCGGATCGGCGAGCAGGAAGTTGGTCTGCGACGGCAGCGCGGCGAAGCCGCTCCGCGCGAGCCCCGCCTGCAACCATGCGCGCTCGGCGGTGTTGAACACACGCACGCGTTCGAGATGTTCGCGGTCGCGCAGCGCCGCTTCGGCCGCCGCGAGCGCGACGGCATTCACGTTGAAGGATTCGCGCAGGCGTTCCAGAACCGCCGCGACGCTCGCGTGCGCGACCAGGTAACCCACGCGCAATCCGGCCAGCGCATGCGCCTTGGAGAACGTGCGCGTGACGACGAGGTTCGGATGGCGCTGCGAGAGTCGCAGCGCCGAGCCCGGGCCGTCGCGATCGACGTATTCGTGGTATGCCTCGTCGACGACCACGAGCACGTCGTCGCGCATGCGTGCCAGCAGGCGCTCGAGCGCCTCGTCGGCGAACCAGGTGCCGGTCGGGTTGTTCGGATTGGCGAGATAGACCAGCTTCGTGTCGGCTCGCACGGCGTCGGCGATCGCGTCGAGGTCGTGGCCCAAGGGCGCAAACGCGTGCTCGCGTGGCAGTGCGCGCACCTCGATCCCCTGCGCGCCCGCGGCGGCCGTCGCGATCGGGAACACCGCGAACCCGTATTGCGAGTACACGACGGAATGCGCGCGATCGGCGAATGCCTGCGCGAGCAGCATCAGAAGTTCATGCGAACCATTGCCGAGCACGAGGCGCGACGTGTCCACGCCGAGCGAATCGGCGAGCGCCCCTTTCAGCGCCGCGCCGCGCGGATCGGGATAGCGCCACGCCGTGGCGAACGAGGCGCGCATCGCCTCCAGCGCGAGCGGGCTCGGCCCGAGCGGATTCTCGTTCGAGCCGAGTTCGGCGATTGCATCGCCGAAGCGCTGCCTGAGCCGCGGCAGGTCGTGTCCTGGATCGTAGGCGCGCAGGGCACGCAGCGCCGGAGTCGCGAGCCGCGTCGCGTCGAAGCTCACGGAACCGCGACCGGATACGACCCGAGTACCTTGATCTCGGAGGCGTGCGCGTCGAGTTCGCCCAGCGCCTGGCGCATCGCCTCGTCTTCGACGTGGCCCGACAGGTCGATGAAGAAGCCGTATTCCCATTTCGCCTGGTGCGACGGCCGCGACTCGATCCGGTTCATGCTGATGCCGTGGCGCGCGAACGGGCTCAGCACGTTGAACAGCGCGCCGGGCTGGTCCTTGATGAACACGAGCACCGAGGTGCGATCGTGGCCCGACGACGGGAAGATCTGCCGGCCGAGCACGAGGAAACGCGTGGTGTTGTCCGCGTGGTCCTCGATCGAACCCATGATGACCTTCTTGAGGCCGTAGACGTGCCCGGCGGACTCGCCGCCGATCGCCGCCGCATCGTCGGCGTTGCGCGCGCGCCGCGCGGCTTCGGCATTGCTCGACACCGCGACCTTCTCGACGTTCGGCAGGTTGCCGCGCAACCAGGCCTGGGTCTGCGCGAACGATTGCGGGTGCGCGTAGATGCGCTCGATGTCCTCGATCCGCCCCGATCGCGACAGCAGGAACTGGTGCACGCGCAACTCGACTTCGCCGCAAATCTTGAGGTTCGAGGTCAGGAACATGTCGAGCGTGACCTGGATCGTGCCCTGCCCCGAGTTCTCGACCGGCACCACGCCGAAATCCGCGTTGCCCGCTTCGACTTCCTGGAACACTTCCTCGATGCTCGCCATCGGCAGGCCGAGGGCCGAACGCCCGAAGTGCTTGTGCACCGCCTGCTGGCTGAACGTGCCCTCGGGTCCGAGATAGCCGACCTTGAGCGGCTCCTGCTGCGCGAGACAGGCCGACATCACTTCGCGGAACAGGTGCACGAGCACCTCGTCGCTGAGCGGCCCCTCGTTGCGGTCGACGACCATGCGCAGAACCTGCGCCTCGCGCTCGGGCCGGTAATAGTCGACCGCGGCGGCGAGCTTGCCCTTCGCCTTGCCGACCTGGCGCGCGAACCCCGCGCGCTCGGCGATCAGCGCCTGGATCTGGCGATCGATCGCATCGATGCGCGCGCGCACATCGGCGAGATCGGGCGCGGAAGGTTCGTCGGCCACGTCCGCGCTCAACCGTTGCGTCGCGCGAAGTCGCGCATGAAGGCGACCAGCGCCTGGACGCCGGCAAGCGGCATCGCGTTGTAGATCGAGGCGCGCATGCCGCCGAGCAGCCGATGGCCCTTGAGCGCGAGCAGTCCGGAGGCCTCCGATTCGGCCAGGAAGGCTGCATCGAGCCGATCGTCCGGCAGCGAGAACGGCACGTTCATCCACGAGCGCGCCTCGCGCTGCACCGGATTCGTGTACCAGCCGGAGCCGTCGATGTAGTCGTACAACAGCGTCGCCTTCGCGTGATTGCGTTCGGCCATCGCTTCGACGCCGCCTTCGGCCTTGAGCCACTTGAACACGAGCCCCGCGAGGTACCAGCCCCAGGTGTTGGGCGTGTTGAGCAGCGAATCCTGCGCAGCGTGTTCGGCGTAGCTGAAGATCTTCGGCAGGTCCTTCGGGCAACGCTGCAGCAGGTCCTCGCGCACGATCGCGACCACCAGGCCGGATGGTCCGATGTTCTTCTGCGCGCCCGCATAGAGCATCGCGTAGCGCGCGACGTCGAGCGGCCGCGACAGGATCGTCGAGGAGACGTCGCCGATCAACGGCACGTTGCCGACGTCGGGGATCTGGTGGAACTCGACGCCGCGGATCGTCTCGTTCGGCGTGACGTGCACGTAGGCCGACTTCGGATCGAGGTCCCATTCGGCGCGCGGCGGGATGCGGTCGTAGCGCGTGCTTTCGGAACTCGCGGCCACGCGCACGTGCACGAGCGACTTCGCTTCGCGCGCGGCCTTCTCGCTCCAGTCGCCGGTCAGCACGTAGTCGGCCGACTGATCGCGTCGCGCGAAGTTCAGCGGGATCAGCGGGAACTGCTGGGTCGCCCCGCCCTGCAGGAACAGCACCTTGTAGTCCGGCGGCACGGCGAGCAGGTCGCGCAGGTCCTGTTCGGCCTGCGCGGCCATCGCCATGAACGCCTTGCCGCGGTGGCTGATCTCCATGACCGACGCGCTCACGCCGTCCCATTCCGGCAGTTCGGCCTGTGCCTGGCGCAGCACCGGTTCGGGAAGTGCGGCGGGACCCGCGCTGAAGTTGTAGGCACGACTCACGCAGCAGCTCCGGGATCGTACGGGGGCCTGCGGACTCTATGCCGCGGCGCAGCACGCTGGCAACTGCCGGCGGCGGCGGCAACCTCGCGCGGCAACCGGCGTATCGTGGGAGGCGACGGCGGGGACGAGGATGATCGCGCGCAAGGATCCGTGCGCCGACCCGGTCCATCCGCAGAGACGAGGAGCCCCGATGCCGACCCGCAAGCGTAGCCAACCCCAGGGCAGCGAGATCACGCCCGAGTCCGTCTATCGGCGGAGACGCGAACTGCTCAAGGGTCTTGCCGCGGCGCCGCTGCTGCTCGCGGGTTGCGGGCAGCCTGATGACGCCGTCTCGGCCGCGCCCGTCGCCGGCACCCCGCCGCAGGCGCCGCTCGTGATCGCGCGGCGCGGCCAGTACGGCACCGACGAGCCGCAGACGACGCTGCACGACGCCACCCACTACAACAACTACTACGAGTTCGGCACCGGCAAGGACGATCCGGCGAACCGCTCGGGACGATTCGAGCCCGCGCCGTGGACCGTCGAGATCGCAGGTGCGGCCGAAGTGACCGGGACATTCTCGCTGGAGGACCTGCTCAAGGGCCATCCGCTCGAGGAGCGCATCTACCGCATGCGCTGCGTGGAGGCCTGGTCGATGGTGATTCCGTGGGTCGGCATTCCGCTCGGTGACGTGCTCAAGCGTTTCAAACCGACCTCGGACGCGAAGTACGTCGCGTTCCGCACCGTGCGGCGCGCGACGCAGATGCCGGGCCTTTCCTATCCGGTGCTCGACTGGCCCTATCGCGAGGGCCTGCGCATCGACGAGGCGATGCATCCGCTCACGTTGCTCGCGGTCGGGCTCTACGGGCAGTCGTTGCCGAACCAGAACGGCGCGCCGCTGCGGCTCGTGGTGCCGTGGAAGTACGGCTTCAAGGGCATCAAGTCGATCGTGCGCATCGAATTCACGCCGATGCAGCCGCGCACCTCATGGAACATGTCGGCGGCGAACGAATACGGCTTCTACAGCAACGTGAACCCCGAAGTGGATCATCCGCGCTGGAGCCAGGCGACCGAGCGCCGCATCGCCGGCGAAGGGTTCAACCTGCTCGGCAACCGCATCCGCACCCTGCCGTTCAACGGCTACGCCGACGAAGTGGCCTCGCTGTACGCAGGCATGGACCTGCGCAAGCACTTCTGATGACCGACTCGGCCGCTACCCGCCCGCGCGCATCCGCGCGCGCTCGCTTCGATCGTGTCGCGGCGTTCAAGCCGCTCGTGTTCGCGCTGTGCCTGTTGCCACTCGCCTGGCTCGCATGGGACACGCTGCATGGCCAGCTCGGCACCGATCCGGTCGCGCGACTCGAGCATCGCAGCGGCGACTGGGCGCTGCGCTTCCTGCTCGCGACGCTCGCGATCACGCCGCTGCGCAGGCTGACCGGTTGGGCATGGCTGCTGCGCTACCGTCGCATGCTCGGGCTGTTCGCGTTCTTCCACGCGAGCGTGCATTTCTCGCTCTACCTGGTGGTCGACCTCGGCGGGTTCTGGTCGCAGGTGTTCGGCGAGATCGCGAAGAAGCCCTACATCACGGTCGGCTTCCTCGCCTGGCTGCTGATGCTTCCGCTCGCGCTCACCTCGACGCGCGCGATGATGCGCAGGCTCGGCGGCCACTGGCAGCGCTTGCACCGACTCGTCTACGTCGCCGGCGCCTGCGGCGCGCTGCACTACCTGTGGCTCGTCAAGTCGGGCAACACGATCGCGGTGCGCGAACCACTCGTCTACCTCGCGATTCTCGTGCTGCTGCTGGCGCTGCGGGTGCCGGGCTGGCTCGCGCGAGCGCGCGGGAAGCGCGCCGCCGCGCCGCTGCCTCAGGCGCCGCGGTAGATCAACAGACCCAGGCCGAGCGCGATCAGCGCCGCGACGCCGATCAGCCACCAGATCGAGGTGCCCGCACCGGATTCGGGTGCGAGCGTGCCCGCGACCACGGGCATCGACTCGGTGATCGCGCGTGCAGGATCCATCGAGTCGTGGCCGCGCGCGGGCAGGCCGGGCGCCTCCACGATGAACAGGCTGCCACCGAAAGCGAGCTGGTCGCCCGGATGCAGCACCGCGTCGCGCACGCTCACGCCATTGACCTGCGAGCCGTCGCGCGATTCGATGTCGCGCAGCCAGATCGCATCGCCGGCGTGCTCGATCATCGCGTGCCGCGTCGCGACGCGCGCATCGTCGAGCACCAGGTCGCAGGCGGCGTCGCGACCGAGCACGAGCAGCGGATTGACCGCGATCGTCTTGCCGAAGTGGTTGCCCGACACGCCGCGCAGGGTCACGCGCGGCGGTACCGCCGCGCTCGCCTGCGGCTCCGCCTGTGCCGGCACGTCGCGCAGGATATGCTCGTCGCGATCGGCCTTCACGGCGATCACGGCGCGACCGAGGCAGACGGTGTCGCCGAAGCGCAGCAGCGCGCGTTCGCGCACGGGGCGTGCATTGACGTGCGTGCGCGCGGTGGAATCGAGCACTTCGAGCACGATCCCGCGCGGATCGACCGTGAAACGCGCGTGCCACGGCGCCACCTCGCGGTCGCGCAGCACGAGCGTGTTGCCTTCCGCATTGCCGAGGCTGATCGACCCGCCATCGACGACGAAATCCGCATGCTCCCCGTTGGCGAAGCTCAGTCGCATCGTGTCGAATCAAGGGGATGATGGTTCATTTTAACACAGCCGTCACGTTTGACTGGACCTGCCGGTGGCTGGCGCATGCGCTCGCGATGAAGCGGGACTTGGGCCGGCACTGCCCATGCCCGCGCTGCTCGGGCATCATGCACGCCCCGGGAAATCGACGCACGAGAACCTCAATGGCGGTCATCGACATCCGTCGCGAGCACGGCAAGTCCATCAAGTCCGCGAAGGCCGCGGTCGAACGCGTGGCGCAGCAGATCGCGGAGGAGCACGGTGTCGACCACCACTGGGAAGGCGATGAACTGCGCTTCGACAAGGCCGGCGTGCACGGCCATATCGCGGTGGAGAAGCGCGAGGTACACGTGCGGGTGGAGCTCGGCTTCCTGATGGGCGCACTCAAGTCGCTGATCCAGCGCGAGATCGAGCGGCACCTCGACGAACACCTGGCCTGATCCCGGCATGCGACCGACGCGATGCTGACGCTCGCTCCCGCCCCGCGTCCGCGCCGCCGCCACGCGCGCGTCCGCATCGGCCTCGCCATGGCGGGCGGCGGCCCCATCGGCTGCACCTACGAGATGGGCGCGCTGCGCGCGTTCGAGGAGGCGGTCGAAGGACTCGACCTGAGCGACCTCGATGTCTACGTCGGCATCAGTTCCGGCGCGTTCATCGCGGCCGGGCTCGCCAATCGCCTCGATACGGCCGAGCTATGCCGCATCTTCATCACCGGCGATTCGGCACAGGCGACGTTCCGTCCCGAGGATTTCCTGCGCCCTGCATTCCTCGAGTACCTGCGCCGCGCCGCGGGCGTGCCGCGCGCGATGCTCGGCTGGCTCGGCGATGTCGCGCGCGATCCTTTCGGCCCGCACCTCAGCGACGCGCTGCTGCGCTTCGGCAGCCTGGTCCCGACCGGGCTGTTCGACAACGCGGCGATCGGCCGCTTCCTGCGCGAGCTGCTCGCGAGCGGCGGGCGCAGCGACGACTTCCGCACGCTGGAGCACGCGCTCTACATCGTCGCGGTCGACCTCGACAGCGGCGAACCCGTGCGCTTCGGCGGCGCGGGCTTCGACCACGTGCCGATATCGCGCGCGATCGAAGCGAGTTCGGCACTTCCGGGCCTGTATCCACCGGTCGAGATCGAGGGGCGACACTACGTCGACGGCGCACTGCGCCGCACCCTGCATGCATCGGTCGCGCTCGACGCAGGCGCCGACCTCGTGATCGGCGTGAACCCGCTGGTGCCGATCGACACCACCCACGCACGCGACCCGCGCGCCACCGCCCTCGTCGACGGCGGCCTGCCTGCGGTGCTGTCGCAGACATTCCGCGCGCTGCTGCAGTCGCGCGCGCAGGCCACCGCCGCGAGCTATCCGATGCGGTACGCAGGCGCCGACCTGCTGATGCTGCAGCCCGATGCCGGTGACGTCGAGATGTTCTTCACCAACATCTTCAGCTTCGCGCAGCGCCGCCGCCTCGCCGAGCACGCCTACCAGACCACGCGCGCGGACCTGCGCGCGCACCGGAAGCAGGTCGGGGAGTTGCTCTCGCGGCATGGCCTGGCGCTGCGCGACGACGTGCTCGACGATCGCGCACGCACACTCGCGGGCGGCCTCGAACGCGCGCCGGCGGCGCCCGTCACGCGGCACCTGCGCGATGCGCTCGACGACCTCGGCCGCAACCTCGAACAGGTGCGCAATGCGCCAGGGTCGCCACGGCGGCGTCCGTCCCGCCCGCGGCGCAGCCCGCAATAGTGTGTCTGCTCTAGCGCCTGTCGTGACGATCGCGCCGACGCGGCCTCCGCCGCGAACGACGAGGAGACGACGATGGCCAAGCCGAGGTTGAAGAAGCGCGACACCACCGCATCCGCTGCCTCCGACGCGCGCGGCGTGGGCAAGACCGTGATGGATTCCGCCCAGCAGATCTGGCTGGCCGGACTCGGCGCGTTCGCCAAGGCGCAGGAAGAAGGCGGCAAGCTGTTCGAGGCGCTGGTGAAGGAAGGAACCGCACTCGACGCGAAGACGCGCAAGTTCACCGAGGCGCGCGTCAACGAGGCGCGCGGCAATGTCGAGAGCACGCTCGGCCAGGTCCGCGAGCGCAGCCAGGAAACCTGGGACAAGCTCGAGAAGGTGTTCGAGGACCGTGTCGCGCGTGCACTCGGTCGCCTCGGCATCCCGGGTCGCGACGACCTGCGCACGCTGACCCGCCGCGTCGAGGAACTCTCGCAGGAAGTGCGCGGTCTCGGTGGCGCCAGGTCCCCGGCCAAGCGAGCCACGCCTGCGGCCAGGCGCGCACCCGCGAAGAAGCGCGCGGCCAGCAAGCGCACGAACGGCTAGGACCGAAACCCGCGGGAGGGTCGCCGCAAGTGGCCCTCCCGCGCGCGCTCGCCGCGCCCGCTACCAGTGCACTCCGCGCATCAGTGACGCGAATGCGATCTGCTCGCTGGTCGGCTGCGGCGCCTCTCCGCGGCCCTGCATGCCCTTGGCCGCCTGCGAGTCCGGGAACAGCCGGAACGCCGTGTTCATGACGATTTCGTACACGCGCGGCGCGAGCGCGTAGAACACCTGCGCGAACGTGCCGAGGCGCGTGGCGATGCGTACCGGTCGTTCGACGATCGCCTCGATGATGATGTCGGCCGCCTCGTCGGGCGAGAGCGTGGGGACCGATTCGTACATCTTCGTCGGCGCGATCATCGGCGTCTTCACCAGCGGCATGTTGATCGTCGTGAAGCTCACCCCGTTGTCCGAATACTCCGCCTGCGCGCAGCGCGAGAACGCATCGAGCGCGGCCTTCGACGCGACATAGGCCGAGAACCGCGGCGAGTTCGTCAGCACGCCGATCGAGGAAATGTTGATGATGTGCCCGCGATGTCGCTCGGACATCCCGGGCAGGACGCCCATGATCAGGCGCAGCGCGCCGAAGTAGTTGAGCTGCATCGTGCGCTCGAAGTCGTGGAAGCGGTCGAAGCTCGAACCGATCGCGCGGCGGATCGAGCGGCCCGCGTTGTTGACGAGGATGTCCACCCGCCCGTGGTCCGCCAGCACGGCCGCGACGAATGCATCGCAGGCGGCGAGGTCGGCAAGGTCGACCTGGTAGGTGTGGCAGGTCCCTCCCGCGGCTTCGATCTCGGCACGCGTCTGCGCGAGTTCGTCGGCGCCGCGCGCGCAGATCACGAGCGTCGCGCCGGCTTGCGCGATCTTCAGCGCCGCCGCCTTGCCGATGCCGGACGATCCGCCCGTGACCACCACCACCTTGCCCTTGACCTTGCCGCCGAGCGAGTGGTCGACGAACAGGTCGGGGTCGAGGTGGCGTTCCCAGTAGTCCCACAGTCGCCAGGCGTAGTCCTCGAGCCTGGGCAGCCGGATATTGGAACCCTTGAGCGCGCGTTCGGTCTCGCGCGAGTCGAAGCGCGTCGGGTAGTTCACGAACTTCAGCACCTGCAGCGGGATGCCGAGGTCGCGCAGCAGCACGCCCACGACGCGCTTCACCGGCGGCAGGTTGCCGAGTGCGGCGCGAATGCCGGACGGCACGAACGCGAACATGCGCGCATCCAGTCGCATCGTCATCTGCGGCGCATGTCCTGCGCGCGCGAACAGGTTCAGCACTTCGCCGATCCGGCGCGGCGCGGGATCGGTCAGGTGGAACGTGTGCCCGTCGAGCGCAGGCTTGTGCGCGATGTGGTCGAGCGCCGCGGCGACCCAGTCGACCGGGACCAGGTTCATGCGCCCGCCTTCGAGGCCGATCGTGGGCATCCACGGCGGCAGCGCCTGGCGCATCTTCTTGAGCAGCCGGAAGAAGTAGTACGGGCCGTCGATCTTGTCGATCGCGCCGGTGCGCGAGTCGCCGATCACGATGCCGGGGCGATAGATGCGGTACGCGCCCGCGTAGTCGCGGCGCACCAGCGCCTCCGAGTCGTGTTTGGTGCGGAAGTACGGATGATCGAGGTCTTCGGCCTCGTCGAACATGTCTTCGCGGAACACGCCCGGGTAGAGTCCCGCGACCGCGATCGAACTCACGTGATGGAAACAGCCCGCGTCGACCGCCTTCGCGGCATCGAGCGCGTGGCGCGTGCCGTCGACGTTCGCGCGCTGCTGATCTTCCGGTGCGGCTGCCAGGTCGTATAGCGCCGCGAGGTGGAAGAAGTGGCGCACCTTGCCGGAGAGCGCGCGACGCGGCGCCGGCGCGATGCCGCGCCCGGGCTTGCCGAGGTCGCCCGGCACCGCGACAAGCCGCTTCTGATCGGCGCCGAGCTCCTCGCGCAATGCCTCGAACTTCGCGATCGATTCCTTGCGCACGAGGCAATGGATCGTGCCCTTGCGCTCGAGCAGCCGCTCGAGCAGATGCCGGCCGATGAAGCCGGTCGCACCCGTAATGAAGTAAGTCATCGCCACCCGCTCCCGTCGCGCTGCAGATGGCGGCAAGCATAGCCGTGCGCGCGCGCGCCTGGCTACGCGCGTTGACCCCATGGGCGCGGCGTGTTGTAAGCTCGGCATTCGCCTCGCGTGCAGCCACGGTGGAACGTCCATGTCCGACCTCAAGACCCGCTTCGAACAATCCGCCGAAGACGTCAAGAAGCTCTCCGAGCGACCGGACAACGACACCCTGCTCAAGCTCTACGCGCTGTACAAGCAAGGGTCGGAGGGCGATGTCGCCGGACCCAAGCCGGGCTTCTTCGATTTCGTCGGCACCGCGAAATACGAAGCGTGGGCCAAGCTCAAGGGGACCAGGAGCGAGGACGCGATGCAGAAGTACGTCGACCTCGTGAAGAAGCTCGGCGGCTGAGTCGTCGACTCGCCGCACGCAGCCGTGCCAGCGACCGGTCCTTTCGCCCCGAACACGACGGCCGCCCCGCGCGTGGCGCGCCAGACCCGCGCCAGGATCCTCGAGACCAGCCTCGCGATGTTCAACGCGCAGGGCGAACCGAACGTCACCACCAACCACATCGCGGACGAGCTCGGCATCAGCCCGGGCAACCTCTACTACCATTTCCGCAACAAGGACGACATCGTCGAACACTTGTTCGCGCAGTACGAAGTGCGCCTCGATGCCGCGCTCGAGTTGCCGCAAGGACGCGCACCCGATCTCCAGGACATCTGGATGCAGTTGCATCGGGTGTTCGAGGCGCTGTGGGAGTACCGGTTCCTCTATCGCGACCTCGTCGACATCCTCGCGCGCAACCGCAAGCTCAAGCTGCGTTTCGCGCGCATCATGGATCGCGCCGCAGCGGGCGCGCGCGAACTGCTCGCAGGCCTGGTCCGCGCCGGCGTGATGCGCGCGAGCGCCGACGAAATCCGCGCACTGGCGGAGAACATCCTGCTGATCGCGACGTTCTGGATGAACTTCAACGCGGTACGCGGTGGCCGCGCCGAGGCCGAGGAAGCCGCGCTGCAGCGCGGCATCCACCAGGTGATGCTGCTGGTCGCGCCGTTCCTGCGCGACGCCGAACGGTTCCACTTGAATTCGCTGGCGGCGACGTACCTCCGCTGAGAAGCCGGGGGCGAATGCGCGCTTTGCGCGCGCGATTGCCGATTGTTGCGAGGATGGCGCAACCGGCGCGACGGCCCGATAGCAACCATCGCGCGAAGTCGTTGGCATCACGGAAACGGGCTGCACCAGCCCGTCGAAACCGGAGATGCCATGCCCCTGTCGATCCCCGTGCGGTACCGTGCCGCAACCCTGTGCGCCGCCTTGCTCGCGACGAGCCTCGTTCCCGCCGAAGCGGCGACGCTGATCGTCACGACGACCGAGGACGCCTGCCGTCCGTGGGTCTTGAGCGGGCGCTGCCTGCGCTCGGCGATCGAGTACGCGAACCTGATCGAGGACGCCGACCGGATCTTCTTCGACATACCCGGGAACCCGGACCACTACAAGCGCATCCTGCTGCAGTCGGCGCTTGCGATCGCCCATCCACTCGAAATCGACGGCTATACCCAGCCCGGCGCCTCGGCGAACACGTCGACGACGGGCATGGACGCGCAGGTACGCGTGATCCTCGACGCGACCGCGGTGCCGCGCGGTGAACCGGCGATCGAGGTCGGAGCGACCGCCGACATCCGTGGACTCAGCATCATCGACGCCGAAGGTCCGGGCATCTACCTGCGCCGATGGGCGGCCGAATCGCGCGTGCGCGGCAACTTCATCGGCACCGAGCCTTCGGGCTTCGCCGCATCCAACGCGGGCGGCATCCTCGCCGATTGCGAATTCTGCGTGCTCGGCGGCTTCGACCCTGCCGACCGCAACCTGATCTCGGCCAATGCCGAATACGGCATCCGCAGCACCGGCACGCGCAACGTGATCATCGGCAACCTGATCGGTACCGACCGCTTCGGTGCACCGACGCTCGGCAACGGCACCGGCGTCGTGGTCGACACCGGACCGACGCGCGTCGGCGACTTCGGGGTGCCGATGCCGAACGTGGTCGCGGGCAACCTCTGCGGCGGCGTGAGCGTGACGGGTGCGAGCACCCTCGACGTCGCCGTCGGGTCGCTCGTGTTCGCGAACGACGCTGCGGGCGCGGGATGCCGCAGCATCCTGCTCGAGGGAACCGACCACGTGAACGATCCTGGCGACGGCGATGGCGGACCCAACGGCGCGCTCAACCATCCGGAGATCCTCTCGGTGCGCGAATCGGGCGGCGACCTCGTCGTCGAAGGACGCATCAATTCGGCACCCTCGACCCAATACCGCGTGGAGCTGTTCGCGAACGTGACCGGCACCGCCTGCAGCGGCCCGGACTCGCGCGGCGAAGGCGAATTCGCGCTCGGTAGCCTCACCGTCACGACGCCGGCCGACAGTGGCATCGACACGTTCACCTGGCGCGCACCGCTTGCCGGCATCGCGATCCGTTCGCGCGCGGCGACTG
>DAIOWG010000051.1:0-12740 GCA_036758645.1 Dokdonella sp.
CGCGTCGAACTCGAACACCCCGACCGGTCCGTTCCAGACCACGGTGCCGGCGCCTGCGATGAGCGCGGCATAGGCCTTCGCGGTGGCGGGGCCGATGTCGAGGATCATCTCGTCGTCGCCGACCGCGTCGACCGCCTTCACGGTCGCGGGCGCGTCGGCGCTGAATGCGGGCGCGACGACGACATCGACCGGGACCGGCACCGCGGCGCCACGTGCCTTGGCGGCCGCGATGATCGCCTGCGCGGTGTCGACCAGGTCGGCCTCGTACAGCGACTTGCCGACGCCATGTCCGGCCGCCGCGATGAACGTGTTCGCGATGCCGCCGCCGACGATCAGCTGGTCGACCTTGCCGACCAGGGATTCCAGCAGCGTGAGCTTGGTCGAGACCTTGGAGCCCGCGACGATCGCGAGCAGCGGGCGTGCCGGCTGCCCGAGCGCCTTCGCCAGCGCATCGAGCTCGGCCATCAGCAGCGGTCCGCCGGCGGCAACCTTCGCGCAACGGATCGCACCGTGCGTGGACGCCTGCGCGCGGTGCGCGGTGCCGAATGCGTCCATCACGTAGACGTCGCAGAGCGCGGCGTACTTCTTCGACAACGCCTCGTCGTCCTTGCCCTCGCCGACGTTCATGCGGCAGTTCTCGAGCAGCACGAGCTCGCCCGGCGCGACCACCACACCGTCGATCCAGTCGCGCAGCAGCGGCACCTCCCGCCCGAGCAGCTCGCCGAGCCGGCGCGCGACCGGCGCGAGCGAATCGGCCTCGCTCCACTGGCCTTCCTTCGGCCGCCCGAGGTGCGACATCACCATCACGGCAGCGCCTTTCTCGAGGGCAAGCCGCAAGGTCGGCAACGCGGCGAGGATGCGCGTTTCGGAGGTGATGCGCCCGTCCTCGACCGGCACGTTGAGATCTTCGCGGATCAGCACGCGCTTGCCGCGCAGGTCGAGATCGCTCATGCGCACGATGGTCATCGGAATGCCTCCAGGCGAAAATGCGGTAACCCCTCATTACAGCGGCAGCGCGCCCTGTGCGCAATGGCGCTGATGGCGGAAGTCCCGCCGGGCCCGGCCTGCCCCTGCCACGCGCTCCGAAGTGGCACCGCGAAGCACCTGGCGCCCACGCTAGCATGCACGCCCGTTCGCATCCGAGGTCAGCGATGAGCACGCATGTCGCCATGGTCCACTGGCAGCGCGGAGACGCCACGTTCAGTGATGGCCGCTATTCGCGCAGGCACGCATGGACATTCGACGGCGGCGCGGTCGTCGCCGCCTCGCCGTCCCCCCAGGTGGTGCCGGCGCCCTGGTCTGATCCGGCCGCGGTCGATCCCGAGGAAGCGTTCGTCGCCGCCGTTTCGAGCTGCCACATGCTCTGGTTCCTGTCGATCGCGGCCGAGCGCGGGCTGGTCGTCGATCGCTACGAGGATGAAGCGCAGGGCACGATGACTCGCATCGCGCCTGGGCGGCAGGCGATCACCACGATCGTCCTGCGCCCGTGCATCGCGTTCGCGGGTGCGACGCCACCGACGGCAGGCGACATCCAGGCGCTGCACGAGGCGGCGCACGAACGCTGCTTCATCGCCAATTCGGTCAAGACCGAGATCCGCGTCGAAATGCGCGCGGCATCGATGGACGAGGTGTCGCGAGGCTGAAGCCGCCGCGTTCGCCGGGACGGCGGAGGCTGGAGGGTGCCGAGCCGCCTCAGCGACGAGGCCGCGCGGTCGACAGGTACCAGCCCGCCATCACGCCGCTGATCGCCCCGAGGAACTCGAACAGCACGCGCGCCCCCAGCCTGCCTGGATCGTGGATCGCCGCGAGCGTGCGCTGGATCACGTACGGCGATTCGAGTCGCACGATCGAGAGGTGGAACAGTTGCCAGGCGTCGACACCCGCGCCGAGGACCAGGGCCAGCAGGAGCGCGACCCCGATCGCGCTGCCTTCGCGCCAACCGAGGCGAGGAGCGAGCAGGTGCGCGAGCACCGACAGCAGCAGGCCAAGCCCGCATGCGATCGCACCCGCCTGCCAGACGCCGGCCCAGCCGGTGGACAACAGAGGCAGGCCCATCAGGTGGCTCGACGATCGCGGGAGAAACCTCGGTGCATCGAGGACCTTGCAGCAGGGAGAGGTGCACCTTACCAGCCGGGGGACGCGCACCCGTGGCCGGCGGGTGTCCGGTCCGCACGCCAGGACGCAGGGTGGCCGGCGAAAAGTGCCAAAGTTCGGCACTTTCCGGCGCGCGCGCAGCCCCTGCAGGGAATCGGGGTGCGCCGCCAAACGTGGCATGCAACTTGCTTCGCGGTAGGCAATGGAACCCACTGCCCTTCAGGACCCCATGGCCGCCCAACTCGTCCTCGATGCCGTGCCCGCCGAATTCGTCGGCGAGGCGATCGAATGGAATACGCGCTACAACGGACTGGTCGCGATCGCGCGGCTCGGCGGCAAGGCCGTGGCCGGCATCTCCGGGCCCTGGGACGGCAAGTATGCGCTGACGTGGTGGGAGCGCCCGCTGCCGGAGCGCAAGCTCGAACTGTTCGACACGATGGACGCGGCGCGCCAGCACGTCGAGGACTGGGCGAACCGCATCTGCAACGGTTACCTGTGCGCCGAACCCGCGAGCGCGGTCAGGGCCGGCATCATCGACGAACTGCCGGTGTTCGCCGCGCGCGCACCGGCCGGCCATGAAAGCCTGCTCGGGCAGATGTTCGACCTCTTCGGCACGCGCCGTGCGCGCGGCGGACATGAGCCGCTCGAGCGCAAGCGCACCGGCCGCAGCGATGAGGCACTCGACCTCAGCGACCTGCACTTCGCCGCCAATCGCTGACAGGCCGAAACGGTACCGCGCGACGCCTGCAACCGGGAGCGCCCGCACCACGGCCTGGATGCGGCGAGCACTTTCTCCCGCGCGCTCACGCTGCGCGCGAGGCGTCAGACCCTCGACTTTCCGCGCCTCGAACGCCGCCCACCCTCCGCACCACGCCGCGCGCGCACGTAGGTGGACGTCGTGGTGCCGTCGCCAACCTTGCGGTTTTCGATCTCGAACAGCCCGCTCGCGGCGACCACTTCGCTGAGCTTGCGCAGGCCGTAGTTGCGCGGGTCGAATTCGGGCGCCTGCTTGGCGATGTTGTTGCCGACGGTGCCGAGGAAGGCCCACCCCGATTCGTCCGACGACGCCTCGACCGCATTGCGCAGCAGGGTCGCGAGCCGCGTGTCCTTTTCGATCGACACGATCGGCTTGGCGGCGGACTTCGCGTCTTCGCCGTCCTTCTGGACGAGGATCTCGGTGTAGATGAACTTGTCGCAGGCGCTCACGAACGGCATCGGCGTCTTCTTCTCGCCGAATCCGTAGACCACCAGTCCCGATTCGCGCACGCGCGCGGCAAGGCGCGTGAAGTCGCTGTCGCTCGACACGATGCAGAAGCCGCCGAGGCGCCCGGCATAGAGCAGGTCCATCGCATCGATGATCAGTGCGGAATCGGTCGCGTTCTTGCCGGTGGTGTAGCGGAACTGCTGGATCGGCTGGATCGCGTGCGTGAGCAGCACGTCCTTCCATCCCTTGAGCTGCGGGCCGGTCCAGTCGCCGTAGATGCGCTTGACGGTCGCGGTGCCGTACTTCGCGATTTCCGCGAGCAGCCCTTCGATCACCGCAGGTTGCGCGTTGTCGGCATCGATGAGGACGGCCAGCGTGGTCGAGGCGATGGCCATCGGCGCGACTCCGTTTGGGGGGAGCGCAGCAGCCTACACCGCCGGCGCGACACGGCAAACCGCGGCGTCGGCGCGCGCGCGGCGTTCGGCACCCGCTCGATGGCGCCGGCGTTGCCGATCGGACGCCGCACCCGCTGCGTCGAGCCGGGCGACGCGGTCAGGCGAGCAGCGGTTCATGCCGAGAGCGCCTCGCGCACGCGCGCCTGCAGCATCGGCAGAACGTCCTGCGCGAACCATGGATGGCGCTGGAACCACGCGGTGTTGCGCGGCGAGGGATGCGGCAACGGCAGGGCCGCGGGCGCGTAGTCGCGCCATGCGGCGACGGTTTCCGTCAGGCTGGTGCGGGCGCGCGCGCCGAGCATGGCCTTCTGCGCATGCCAGCCGACCAGCAGCGTCAGGCGGACCTGCGGCAGGCCCGCGAGCACGCGCCGGTGCCAGAGCGGCGCGCACTCCGGCCGCGGCGGCAGGTCGCCGCCACTGCCGCGCCCGGGGTAGCAGAAACCCATCGGCATGATCGCGATGCGCGAGGCATCGTGGAATCGGGCTTCGTCGATGCCGAGCCAGCCGCGCAGGCGCTCGCCGCTCGCGTCGCTCCACGGAATTCCGCTCGCATGCACCTTCGCACCCGGCGCCTGCCCGATGATCAGCAGGCGAGCACCGGGCGCCGCCTGCACCACCGGGCGCGGGCCGAGCGGCAACACCGCTTCACAGGCGCGGCACGCGCGGATCGAGGCGAGCAGTGCATCGAGCGGTTCGTGCGTCGGAACCGGCTTCATGCGGCGATTGTACGTGCCACGCGCGGGGTCGCATCAATCGTCGTCGGGTACCGACACGGTGCCGCGCACGTCGCGATGGGTCACGTCGCCGGAACCGGTCGAGCGCACGACGAGGTCGCCGCCGATGTCGACCGCCTCGACATCGCCCGAGCCGATCGCGCCGACCAGCACGTTGCCGGTCACGCGATGCAGCGACACGTCACCGGAACCCACGCTGCCGATGTCGACATGTCCGCCCACGCCCGAGAACGCCAGGTCGCCCGAGCCCGAGCCCCCGACCTTGACGTCGCCGCGCACGCCTTCGAACTCGATGTCGCCCGAGGCGGTCGCGCGGATCTCGACGCTGCCCGAACCCTTGCCGTGCACGTCGCCCGAGCTCGTGCGCACGCCGATCGAGCCCGCGATCGCGTCGGCGACGAGGTCGCCCGAGGCCGTTTCGAAGTCGAGCGCCGCGACCTTGCGCACGTTCGCATCGCCCGAGCTGCCGCGGATGCCGACCACCATGCGTTCGGGAACGCGCAGCGTGAAATCGATGTAGGCATAGCTCGACCCGAACAGGCGAAACTCCGAGGGCCGCGCACGCGAGGTGATCGCGAAATCCTGGCCGCTGCGCTGCTGGTCGACCACGAGGTCGGCGAGGCGCTCCTCGCTCGAGGCGCAGGCCTTCGCACGCACTTCGATGCGCTCGAGTCCGGCCACGCCCTCGACATCGACGTCGTCGGACTCCAGCGCGAGCACCAGGGTCTGGATGCCGGTCGCGTCGACCTCGAAATCGCGTGGCGCGCTGAACGCGCACGGTTCGGCGAGCGCGATCGCGGGCATCAGGGCGAGCAGGCAGGTCAGTCGGCGCATGGCGTCACTCCGGACAGGAAGGTCATCGATCGGATGCGCGAGCGTAGCGCAGGGTTGAAACGCGCGCGCGGCACGCACGCGCGCGCCGCCGCCGCGCGCACTCAGGCCGGGTCGAAGCCGTCGGCGAAGATCGCGTCGCCGCGACGCTCGTAGGCGCCGACGTCGAATCCGGCGCCCTGCGGCCTCGGCACGCGATCGGCGTCGAACCATGGCGCCGACTCGGCACTTCCCGCGTCGATCGCGGGCGCACCTTCGCGCAGGTGCAGGTCGAACGGCGCGTCGACGAACAAACTCGCCGCATTGCCGGCGTCGAGGTTGTGGTCGGCGGTGACCTCGATGCCGTCGAGCGAGTAGTCGGTCGCGAGGTTGTTGCGCACGAGCACGCGTTCGCTCGGCGGGCCATCCTTGTGGTCGTGCACCATGATCCACGGCGGGCCGGGCTGGCCGCCCGCGAGGTCGATCACGGTATTGTTGAGGATGCGCGAATCTCGCATGCCGTAGAAGCTGATGCCGTGCCAGTGGTCGGTCACGACCACGTTGTTCTCGACCGTCCAGTCGTCGAAGAACCCGTCGAAGCAGCCGATGCCCTGCATCGCGCTGCGCAGCGGATTGGCCGGGTCGGTCGCGTTGAGGAACACGTTGCCGCGCAGCACCACGCCGGTGACCGCACCGGTACCGACGCCGCCGGGCCCGACCGACCAGCTCTGGAAGCCGTCGTCGTGGTTCGCGTCGAACTCGTCGTCGATGAGGTTGTTCTGCACGCGGTTGTACTCGAACACGCCGCGGTCGCCGAGTCCGCGCAGGCCGTCGGCGGAGAATCCGTCGACGAGGTTGCGCTCGATGCGTGCGTCCACGCCCGATACCGCGATGCCGAAGCGCACGTTGCGGATGCGGCTGTCGCGCAGCGTGACGCGCGCCGCGTCGATGTCGACGCCGCTCGACGCGAGATCGACCCATTCGCCCGGGCCCCAGCCCGAGGCGTCGACGATCGAATGGATCTCGAGCTGCGCGAGTTCGATGTCGAAGGCGGGTCCCGACCAGTTGTGGTCGGCGACCTCGACGATCGTTCCCTGTTCGTTCTGTGCGCCGAACGACGGGCTGATCTCGAGTCCGCTGATGCGCCAGTTCTGTGCGGAACGCACGCGCAGGCTGCGCAGGCGCGGCATTTCGCCCGGCGCGGCGGCGATCGTGATCGGCGCGGAATTGTAGAGGTGCTCGATCGCGACGTCGCCGTGGTAGCCGCCGTGCAGCAGCAAGGTGTCGCCTGCGCGCACCGGTGCGCCGGCGTTGACCGGCACCAGCGCCATGCCGTCCTCGTACGGGTATTCGGGCCAGTCGCGACTCTCGACCAGCCCGGCCTCGAACACCGCCTGCAGCGACTGCCAGGGCTGCGCGGCACTGCCGTCGCCTTGCTCGCTGCCGTTGACCGGGTCGACATGGAACGTGGCCGCGCCGACAGGCATGGCCACGATCAGGAGCAGCGGCAATGCGGTTCGCATGTTCGGGGTCCCGGCTTCGACGGAAGCCTGATTGCAGCACCGCGGGCGCGCAGCAACCGTGACGCGTTCGCGATCAAGGCGAGGGCGCCGACCGGCCTGTGGCCGTGCAGGGTCGGGAAAAGCGCCGGCCGTCCAGCCTGCAACTGCCGACGCGCACGGCGCGGCACGACTCAGTCGCGCCTGCCTTCACGATGCCAACGCAGCACGGCGTCGGACAGCACCGCCTCGAGCGGCAACGAGAGCGCGGCGCAGGCATCGAGTGCGTCGCGCAATGCGCGCGCCGGGCGACCCGGGCCGCCCGGCGCGTCGACCGGGTTGAAGCGCTCGTACTCGGCCTGTTCGAGCATCGCGAGCGACCAGTCGTGAAGGCGGTCGAGGCGTGCGCCGAGTTCGGCGCGCAACCAGCCGCGCAGCGGCGCATGCAGCGCAAGTGCGCCTTCCGCGCAAAGCGCGCGCACGTGCTCGAGTGCGTCCGCCTGCACGCCTGCATGCCACTCGGTGTGCCCGGCCGCCGATTTCGGCACCGCGTGGGGCGCGATCGCGCGCTGGTCCGCGTAGCGCACGAGCAGCGCGCGCTCCAGCCGGCGCGCATCGGCCACGCGCTCGAGTTCGACCAGCGCGCCCGCATCGAGGTCGAAGTACTCGAACCAGCGCGGATGCAGCGTCTGGAACCGCTGCAAAGGCGCGCGCGAGTGGCCGATCTTGGCGAGGTCGGCCTCGCGGCACGGCAGCAGGTAGACGAAGCTGCGGCCGCTGCCGCGGCTGCTGGTGCGCGGTTCGAAGGAGGCGATGGGCGAAGACATCGGTCGGCGGCGTCGGCGAGGATGTGATTGTGCGCGTGCGCACGCGCCGACGCATTCATGTTCGCGCAAGGCGCATCCGGCGAGGATGCGCGCACTCACGCGGGGGAGGCGTGGATGGATCTCAAGAGCGGATATCCGTGGTGGGTGGTCAGGAATGGGCTGCTCGGGGATTACGGCGTGCTTGCCGAAGACCTCGATTGCGACGTGCTCGTGATCGGGGCCGGCATCACCGGCGCGCTGATCGCCGACGAGCTCGCGCGCGCGGGCCTTCGCACGTGCGTGGTCGACCGTCGCGACGCGGGCTGGGGCAGTACCGCGGCGAGCACCGCGCTGCTGCAGTACGAGATCGATGTCGAGCTCGCAGCGCTCACCCGCAAAATCGGCGCGGACGATGCGCTGCTGGCCTACCGCGCGTGCGCCGACGCGGTGCGAGCGCTGCTCGAGCTCGCGCGTGCAGTCGGGCGCGTCGGCGCGCGGCCGGTGCGCAGCCTCTACCTCGCGAGCCGCGGTTTCCACCGCACGCGCCTGCGCCAGGAGGCGACGCTGCGGCAGGCGCACGGCTTCGAGGTCGAGGTGCTCGAAGCGGAGGCACTGCGCGCGCGATTCGGCCTCGACGCGCCGCTCGCGCTGCTGACCGAGCCCGCCGCGGTGGTCGACCCGTACCGCTTCGCGCATCGGCTGCTCGCGCGCGTGCGACGCCACGGCGGTCGCGTGCACGATCGCACGGGCGTCGCCGAGTTCCGCGCGCGCCGCGGCGGGGTCGATGCGATGCTGGACAATGGCGCGCGCGTGCGCTGCGCCCATCTCGTCGTCGCAGCCGGCTACGAAGGCCAGCGCTACCTGGACCAGCGCGTCGCACGCAATCGCAGCAGCTACGCGTTCATCACCGACCCGCTGCCGGCCGGCCAGGGACCGCTGCGCGATTGCGTGGTGTGGGAATCGGCCCGACCTTACCTCTACGCACGCGGCACCTCCGACGGACGCGTGCTGCTCGGCGGCGAGGACGACCGCATCGACCTCCCCGCGCGGCGCGACGCGCGCCTCGCGGGCAAGACCGCGCGCCTGCGCAAGAAGGCGCGCGCCTTGCTGCCGTCTCTCGACATCGAGCCTGCGTTCGCGTGGGCCGGAACGTTCGCCGAGACCGTCGACGGGTTGCCGTTCTTCGGCGCACATGAACAGCACGGTCCGCGCGTGCTGTTCGCGATGGCCTACGGCGGCAACGGCATCACCTACAGCCAGATCGGCGCCGGACTGCTGCTCGCCACGATCCAGGGACGACGCCATCCCTGCGCGCGCCTGTTCTCGTTCGAGCGCCTTCGGTAGATCCAGGCGGCGTGGGCCGCCTCGCGTTCAGCGCGCGAGCAGGTCGAGCGCGTGGCGTGCCGCGATCCACTCCTCGTTGGTGCGCTCGACCGCGATCACCAGCCCCGAGTCCGCGCGCGAGATCACCGCATCGTGGCCTGCGTTCGCGTCCTCGTCGAGGCGTGCGCCGAGGAAGCCGAGGCCGGCGCAGACGCGCCGCCTGATCTCGGCATTGTGTTCGCCGATGCCCGCGGTGAATGCGAGCAGGTCGAGCCCGCCGAGCGCCGCGGCGAGCGCGCCGACCTCTCGCACGATGCGCCGCACGTACAGCTCGAGCGCCGCGTGCACGCGCGGGTTTCCGGCTTCGAGCGGCAGCAGCACGCGCGGGTCGGACGACACCCCCGACACGCCGAGCAGCCCGGACCGGTGGTACAGCAGCTCGCCGACCTGCTCGAGCGAGAGCCCCTGCACCTGCATCATGTGGATCACGACGCCGGGGTCGAGTGCACCGCATCGCGTGCCCATCATGAGGCCGTCGAGCGAGGAGAAGCCCATCGTGGTCGCGACCGAGCGCAGCGACTGCATCGCGCACAGGCTCGCGCCGCTGCCGAGGTGCGCGACGATCGTGCGCCCGCGCGCGCGCTCGCCATGGCGCTCGTCGAGCGCGAGCGCGATGTATTCGTAGGACAAGCCATGGAAGCCGTAACGGCGCACGCCCTGTTCCCACGCCTCGTACGGCAGCGCGAACATTCGTTCGACGTCGGGCATCGTGTGGTGGAACGCGGTGTCGAAGCACGCGACCTGCGGGATCTGCGGCACCGAGGCGTGCAGTTCGGTGATCGCCTCGAGCGCGAACGGCTGGTGCAGCGGTGCAAGCGGAATGTACGAGCGCAGGTCGGCGAGCACCGCGTCGTCGATGCGCACCGGCGAAAGGTAGCGGCTGCCGCCGTGCACGACCCGATGCGCGACCGCGACGATGCGCCGGCCCGCGAGTCGCGCGCGCACGCGCTCGCGGATGTGCGCGAGCGCGGCGCGGTAAGGCGCATCGGGATCGAGCACGAGCGGGCCCGGCGCGACGCCGGTTTCGCCGAAGGTCGGTTGCGCGCCGGTGATGCCGTCGACCTTGCCGTTCCACGCGGGCTGGCGCGGCAACGACGACGCGGATGCGTCGAACAGCGCGAACTTGATGCTCGACGAGCCGCAGTTGAGCACGAGCACGAAGCCGTCGCGCAAGGTCCGATCCGGGGCGCGGGAAGAACTCATCGCGCCGAGCGTAACAGGGAGCGGTGCGCGAATCCGGGATGTCCGCGACCTCTGCGATCGCGTCCGGCCTATGCCGCGGGCGCGGGATCGAACACCTTGCCGGGGTTGAGGATGCCGTCCGGGTCGAGCACGCGCTTGATGCCTCGCATGAGCTCGATCTCGGCACGGCTGCGCGTGCCCGCCAGGTGGGGCTTCTTGACGAGGCCGATGCCGTGTTCGGCCGAGATGCTGCCGCCGACGCCGGTCAACGCGGCCGACAGGGCATCGGTGACGTCCTCGCAGCGCGCGAGGAACGCCGCCTCCGGCAGCGATGCGGGCTTGAGCACGCTGATGTGCAGGTTGCCGTCGCCGAGGTGGCCGAACCAGACCACGTCGAAACCCTCGTAGCCCGCCGCGAAGATCGCCTGCATCGACTGCATGAAGCGCGGGATCGCGCCGATGCGCATCGAGATGTCGTTCTTGTAGGGACGATGCGGCGCGAGGCTTTCGGTGATGCCTTCGCGCAGGCGCCAGAGCGCGGCGGCCTGCGCCTCGCTGCGGCTGATCACGCCGTCCTCGACCCAGCCCTCGCCCGCGCAGTGCTCGAACAGCGCGAGCGCGGCATCGCGCTGCAGTTCGTCGGCGGCGTCGAACTCGGCCAGCACGTAGTACGGGGAACAGCCTTCGAACGGCCGCTGCGCGCCATGGCGCAGCACGTGTTCGAGCGCGCGGTCGGTGAAGAACTCGAACGCGGACAGGCGCAGCCGCGTGCGGCAGGCCTCGAACACCTGCATCAGCGCGTCCATGTGCGGCAGCGCGAGCAGCATCACGTTGCCCGGCGGCGGCGGGTCGGCGAGGCGCACGGTCACTTCGACCACGATGCCGAGCGTGCCTTCCGATCCGATCGCGAGGTGGCGCAGGTCGTAGCCGCTCGAATTCTTGACCAGGCCGCGATTGAGATCGAGCAGGTCGCCGTGGCCGTCCACGAGCTTGAGCCCGCCGATCCACTCGCGCGTGTTGCCGTAGCGGATCACGCGGATGCCGCCCGCGTTGGTCGCGACGTTGCCGCCGATCGTGCACGAGCCGCGCGAAGCGAAGTCCACCGGGTAGGCGAGGCCGCGCTCGGCCGCCGCGTTCTGCAGGCTCTCCAGCGCGAGGCCCGCCTGCACCGTCAGCGTGCGGTCGACCGGATCGAAGTCGAGCACGCGGTTCATGCGTTCGAGGCTGACCACGAGCTCGCCGCGCGCGGCGACCGCGCCGCCCGACAGGCCGGTGCGCCCGCCCGACGGCACCAGGCCGATCCGGTGCGCGCGCGCCCAGTGCACGATCGCCTGCACCTGTTCGTTGCCGTCGGGCAGCGCGACCGCGAGCGGCGCGGGCGTCCAGCGCCGCGTCCAGTCGCGCCCGTAGTGCTCGAGGTCGGCAGGCTCGGTCTTCAACACCAGTGCGGGAAGGCGGCGAGCGAGGTCGGCGAGGGCAGCGGTCATCGGCGCAGGATCCGGCACGGAAGCGCAGCGTGCCAGCCGCGCGCTTCGCGGTCCACTGCTGCAGCGCCGCATACAGCGCGCGTTCTGGCATAGTGCCCGATCCTGCAATACCGGCCCCGCCCGCACGCCATGAGCAGAACCTCGTTCCCGAAACAGGACATCCGCGTGCTGCTGCTCGAAGGCATCAGCCGCAGTGCGATCGAGACCTTCGCGGCCGCGGGCTACACCCAGGTCGAGCTGCACGAAAAATCGCTGCCGGCAGACGAACTCAAGGGCCGCATCGCCGAAGCGCACATCGTCGGCATCCGCTCGCGCACCCAGCTCGATGCGGACGTGCTCGCGCATGCGCGTCGCCTGCTCGCGGTCGGCTGCTTCTGCATCGGCACCAACCAGGTCGACCTCGGTGCCGCACAGGCCGCCGGCGTGCCGGTGTTCAATGCGCCCTACTCCAACACGCGCAGCGTCGCCGAACTCGTGATCGCCGAGGCGATCCTGCTGATGCGCCGGATTCCGCAGAAGAATGCCGAGTGCCACCGCGGCGGGTGGTCGAAATCGGCCACGGGCAGCTACGAAGTGCGCGGCAAGGTGCTCGGCATCGTCGGCTACGGCCACATCGGCACCCAGGTCGGCCTGCTCGCCGAAGGCCTCGGCATGCGCGTGGTGTTCCACGACGTCGAAACCAAGCTCGCGCTCGGCAACGCGCGCGCCGCGGCGAGCCTGGACGAACTGTTCGCGCAGGCCGACGTGGTCACGTTGCACGTGCCCGAGACGCCGCAGACGCGCCTGATGATCGGCGCGGCGCAGATCGCGCGCATGCGCGCAGGCGCGGTGCTGATCAATGCCGCGCGCGGCAGCGTGGTCGACATCGACGCGCTCGCCGATGCATTGCGCAGCGGCCACCTGGTCGGCGCCGCGGTCGACGTGTTCCCGCAGGAGCCGACCGGCAACGCGGAACCGTTCGTGTCGCCGCTGATCGGCATGGACAACGTGATCCTGACCCCGCACGTCGCCGGCAGCACGCTCGAGGCGCAGGACAACATCGGCATCGAGGTCGCGGCCAAGCTGGTGCGCTACAGCGACAACGGC
>DAIOWG010000052.1:0-12730 GCA_036758645.1 Dokdonella sp.
AGCGGCGCGGAATGGCTCGGCGTGAGCGTGCCGCAGTTGCCGTGGGAGCTCGCGCAGCCCGGCGTCCCCTGCTCGAGCACCGTCACGCCGCGGCCGGCCCGCAACAGGGCAAGCGCGCAGGCGAGGCCCACCACGCCCCCGCCGACTACCAGCACATCGGATCGTCGATTCGTCATGAACGCTGATTGTACGGCCGTGCGCGGCCCGCGTTCGATCGGGCATGGCACTGCGTTTCAGATCCACAACGGGAGCAACGCGATGACACGCATTTCCTGCACCCTGCTCGCTGCATGGCTTGCAACACCGGTCGCCCACGCGGGCACCGCCTGCGTCGATACCGCGGCCGGCATCGCTGCGGCGCTCGACGCGGCCGAGGCGAACGGCGAGCACGACGAAATCCGCATCGTCGCTGGCCACTACGCATTGCCGGCGACGCTCGTCCATTCCACGCACGAGGCGTTCGCGCTGCGGATATCGGGCGGTTGGACCGCGGGTTGCGGCACCCGCGCAGGCGCCGTCACCACGCTCGACGGCGGCGGCACCCATCGCGTGCTGCTGGTGTCGTCGGATGCGACCGGCGACCTCGAGATCACCGACCTCGTGTTCACGGGCGGCTGGAACGACTCGGCGACTGCAGGCGGCGCGCTCGCGATCGAGACCGCGTCGCGCGACGTGCTGGTCGAGCGCAACCTGTTCGCGGGCAACGACGACACCCACCAGGGCGGCGCCGCGCGCATCGCGGTCAGCACCGCCGACAGCGTGGTCAGGTTGCGCAACAACATCGTGGTCGGCAACAGTGCGCCCGAGGGCGCGGGGCTCGTCGTGCACGCCGGTATCGGGGACGCGTGGATCGTCAACAACACGATCGTCGCCAACAGCACGAGCGTGCCCGGCGCGCTCTGCGCCGGCCTGTGCATCTTCGGCGGCTCGGCGTTCACGCTGTCCAACAACATCCTCTGGGACAACCCTGCCGGCGACCTGCACATCGGCACCGGCGCGGCCCCGACGCTGCTGCACAACGACATCGGTTCGATCAGCGGCGGCGCGCCGGGACCGGGCAGCGCAGGCAACCTCGACGTCGAACCCGGATTCGCACCGGGCCTGCTGAACCTGCGCCTTGCCGGGGATTCGCCGCTCGTCGATGCGGGCCTCGATTCCGCACCGGGTGGCATCGGGCCGTTCGACTACGGCGGCAGTGCGCGCCTGCAAGGCGCGCACGTCGACATCGGCGCCCACGAAACCGGCGATGCCATCTTCAGCGACGGCTTCGACATGTTTCCGTGACCCGCGCGCTGCCGGTCGCAGCGCCGTGGCGCGACCGCCGCGTTGCACGAGGCGGGCGCGATCGGTTCATGCGTCGCCGCGGCCAGCCGTCCGCTCTTCGCTCCAGCGCCGCTGAGTGGTCACGTGCCCCGGATGAGGCTGCGCGAACTCGCCGACGCTCTCCCTGGCCTGGCGGCACGCATTGCCGTCGTCCTCGTGTCGGCGGCGCGACCCCTGCCGTCACCGTCTCGCGACCTTCACTTCGCGAGCGTCGGCGTTCCCTGCGCTGGCACCAAAGATGCAGCGATGTCGGTGCAACCTCGGCCACCGGCGGACATCCCGATGAAGGTTTCGACCAACGAACTGCTGCTCGCACTGCGCGCTCCGAACTCGGGCTGGCTGGCCGCCCTCGTCTGCGCGCTCGACGAAGCCCTGCAGGACCCCGATTTCGGCGAGCCGCAGCGCGCACTCGTGCGCGGGCTGCTCGATGCGGGCGCGGTTCCGCACCCGGTCGCGGTGGCCGCGAACGAGCGCCTGACCCGCTTCGAGGAAGCGGTACGCGACCTGCACTCGCTGTTCGTGGCCGAGGACACCGCCCCGCCGGTCGAAGCCGCAGCGCGTCCGAAATTGACACTCTGCGGCGGCATCGGCTGAAGCCGTGCGGGCGCGAGGTCGCCCGCAGCCGCCGACACGGTACCGTTCATCGCCGGGATTCGACCGTCGGGCACAGCCCTCCGGACGTCGCCCCGATCCGCCCGCACCGTTGACAGCGCCCCGCTCGTCGGCGACGTTGGCGCGATGAAATCGCCGAGGCTCCCCCTGACGCTCGCATTGGCTTGCGCAGCCACGCTGCTGCTCGCTGCCTGCGGTTCGTCGCCGCGCCGCACCCAGGCGCCGCTGGCTGCCGGCACGCCTCGCGCCGATGCCGCGAACGCCGTGCTGTTCCGCGCGATGTCGCTGGTCGGGACGCCGTATCGTTACGGCGGCAACACGCCCGACGGCGGATTCGACTGCAGCGGCCTCGTCGGCTACGTGTTCCGCGACGCCGCCGGCCTTACGCTCCCGCGCAGCTCGACCGCAATGAGCGAACTCGGCGAGCGCAAGCTCGCCGGCGACACGCTGCAATCAGGCGACCTCGTGTTCTTCCGCGCCCACCGCCGCATCAGCCACGTCGGCATCTACGTCGGCGAGCGCCGCTTCGTGCACGCCCCCAACAGCGGCGGCACCGTCCGCCTCGACAGCCTCGACGGCGCCTGGTGGCGCGAGCACTTCGTGTTCGGGAAGCGGGTGCTTTGAGGGCTGGGAATGGGGAATAGGGAATACGAAACGGTGGAATCCTCGAACTCACGTCGTCGACGCGTGGTTCCCGGCCATTCCCTGTTCCTATTCCCTATTCCCTGTTCCTATTCCCTGTTCCTATTCCCTATTCCCCATTCCCGGCCCCTCAGTGCTCGTGCCCCCCGCTGCCATGCGCGTGGCGGTGGGCGATTTCTTCGGGGGTGGCGTCGCGGACGTCGGTGATCTCGACATCGAACTGCAGGGTCTTGCCCGCGAGCGGGTGGTTGAGATCGACGTCGATCACGCTCGAGCCGATCTTGTGCACGACGACCATGCGCGGGCCGGCTTCGCGCGTGTTGAGCACGGTGCTGTCGCCCGGACGCAGGTTGTCGGCATCCTGGAAGTATTTCTTCGGCACGCGCTGGGTGAAGTTCGCGCGCCACTCGCCGTAGCCGTCGGCCGGGGCGACGCTGACTTCGAAACGTTCACCCGCGCTGCGGCCGAGCAGCGCAATCTCGAGGCCCGCGATGATGTTGCCGTGACCGACCAGGATCGTCAGCGGCTCGCCGCGCTCGCGCGAGGAGTCGACCGGCTCGCTGCCGCCGTCGGTGACCGTGTAGTGGAACGACACCACCTTGTTCTGCTCGACCTTCACCTGCAACTCCATGCGGAAAAAAGCGCGCGAGATTAGCAGGTTGCGGCCGTCCCGTCATGTCGGACGCGGAATCGGCCACGCGCCGCTGACGGCAGTGGCCGTTCCGGCGACAATCGGATCGATGGCCACGCAAGACCCCCGCATGCCGCTCGCGCCGACGCGTCGCCGCTTCCTCGCAAGCGCGCTGCTCGCGGCCGCGGCGCCGCTGCTCGCGCGCGCGACCGACCCCCTGGAATGGAAGGGCTACGCCGATGCGTTCGTCGTCGACGGCCTCGGGGGGCCCGGGCGCGCGTCCGGCAAGCCCGGCTCCGGACTCGACGCGCGCGACCTCGCGGACGTGCGCGCTTCCGGCATCGACGCAGCCAATGTCACGGTCGGCGGCGTCGGCAGCTACGCGAACGACCATGCCGAAGCACTGCGCAGCATCGCGTTCTGGGACGCGCAGGTCGCCGCGCATCCGGACACGCTGCTGAAGTTCTCGCGGTTCGCCGACTTCGACGCGGCCGCCCGCAGCCGCAGGCTCGCGCTCATCTACGGCTTCCAGGACACCACCGCATTCGGCGAAGACCTCGCGCGCGTCGAGCGGTTCCACCGCCTCGGCGTGCGCGTCGTCCAGCTCACCTACAACCGCCGCAACCTCGTCGGAGACGGCTGCCTCGAGTCCGGCAACGCGGGCCTCAGCCGCTTCGGCCATGACCTGCTCGAGCGCCTCGACGCGCATCGCATGCTGGTCGACCTCAGCCATTGCGGCCGACGCACGACCGACGAGGCGATCGCGCGCCGCAGCGGCGTGGTCGCGATCACGCACGCAGGTTGCGCCGCGCTCGCGGACCTGCCACGCAACAAGCCCGACGCGACGCTGCGCAAGCTCGCCGACCGCGGCGGCGTGGTCGGCATCTACCTGATGCCGTACCTGCGCGCCGCGGGCCAACCGATGGCGGCCGACGTGGTCGCGCACATCGAGCATGCGTTGACGGTCTGCGGCGAGGACCATGTCGGCATCGGCACCGACAACCCGATCGGAGCGGTCGAGGCCGATGCGCACTACAAGGCCGCGTTCGCGAAGGAGATCGAGAAGCGACGTGCGCTGGGCATCTCCGCACCCGGGGAGCGGCCCGACGTCTACACGTTCGTGCCCGACCTCAACACGCCGAGACGGTTCGAGACGCTCGCTTCGCTGCTGGCGGCCCGCGGCCATCCCGACCGCGTCATCGCGAAAGTGCTCGGCGGCAACTTCAGGGGACTTTTCGAGCAGGCCTGGGGCTGAGCTTCAGCCGGCAGCCGAAATCGTTCGGCTATGCTCGCCGTCACCAGACACGGGAATGCCGCCGCATGCACGAGACGGACGAACGGATCATCGCCCGGCGCATCGGCGCACGCTTTCGCAGGCGCGGACATCGCCACTACGCGAGCAGCAAGCTGCGTTTCGATCCCGCGTTCGGTGCCGCCGCGGATCTGCTGCTCGAGGCCCACGCGGCGCCGCTGCTCGATGTCGGCTGCGGGCTCGGGTTGCTGGGTCAGTACCTGCGCGAGCGCGGCTGGGGCGGCGACTATCTCGGCGTCGATTTCGACGCGGCCAAGATCGAGGCCGCCCGCGCGGCCGCGTCATCGCTCGCGCCGGCGCTCGCATTCGAAGCCGGCGATGCGCGTCGCGGGCTGCCGGCCGCGAGCGGCCATGTCGCGTTGCTCGACGTGCTGCACTACCTCGAACGCGCCGACCAGCAGGTGCTGCTGCGCGAACTCGCCGCGCGCGTCGCGCCCGGCGCGATGCTGATCCTGCGCAACGTGCTGCGCGCACCGGGATGGCGGTTCCGGCTCACCGTGCTGGAGGAACGCCTGCTCTACGCCTCGCGCTGGATGCGCAGCCCTGCGCGGCATTTCCCGGACCGTGCCGAGGTGGAAGCGCCGCTGCGCGACGCCGGTCTTTCGGTCGACGTGCGCCCGCTCTGGGGTGACACGCCGTTCAACAGCTTCCTGCTCGTCGCGCGCCGCGCGACTCGATAGCCAGGCATCGGGATTCGGACGCGAAACACGCGCAGGCCGCGCTTGCAGGGTCGAGGGCCTGGCGTTTGCCGGGTCCACCGCGCGCTTCGCGTCGATCTTCCCGGCCGTCGACAGCGTCAAGGCAGCGCGCGATGGCGCGTGCGGCGCATGCGCTGATGGAGTTCTGCGCGCACTTGCGCGAGGTCGCGCGCCTGCGCACGGCGCGCGTCGGCGTCGCGCGCGCCGCGATCGAGCGCGGCGCGAAAGGTGCAGAAGTCGGCGTAGGCCTTGCGCACGGGGCGCAACCGGCGCAGCAGCAGCTCGAGCATGATCGCGTCGTCGAGCAGGCCGATCACCTCGACATCGTCGGGAATCAGGTCGTCGGGATCGCTGAAGTAGACGAGCGTGCCGATCACGTCCGCGCGCTCGGGCTCGGCGAGCGACCAGGCGTCGTCCTCGAGCATGAGGATCAGGCGCTGCACCTCGACCAGCCGCCTCTGCACGTAGCCCGGCACGTTTCCGGCGCAGAGGTGGTCGAGCGCGTACTTCGCCGCATCGATGACTTCCGACTCGTCCGCGCAGCGGCTCGCCGCGCACGCGCGCGCGAGCGCGGCCTCGAATCGCGCGATGTCGGAGGGTTCGAGTTCGAGCGTGATGCGCATGGACCGCGGAGCGTAGCGAACGCGCGCCGCCGCGTCACTCTCGCGCAGGCGCGGGCCTCCCCGCGGCGACGGGGGATTGCCAAACCACCGCGTGATCGCGCAATTTGCACGTTCCGCGAAACAGGACGCAGGCATGGGCTCCCCGCACCCTCGCATCACGCTCGTCGGCGGCGGCCTCGTCGGCGCCCTGCTCGCCACCCTGCTCGCGCAGCGCGGCTTCGAAGTCGACGTGTTCGAGCGTCGGCCCGACCCGCGCCGGGCCGGCTACGCGGGCGGGCGCTCGATCAACCTCGCGCTGGCCGAACGCGGCCTGCACGGCCTGCGACTCGCGGGGCTCACCGACGACGTGATGCGGCTCGCGGTGATGATGCGCGGACGCATGGTGCACCATCGCGACGGTCGCATCGAGCTGCTGCGCTACGGGCGGGACGACAGCGAGGTGATCTGGTCGATCAGCCGTGGCCGCCTCAACATCGCGCTGATCGACGCCGCCGAACGCGCGGGAGCGCGCTTCCATTTCGACCGCCGCCTCGCATCGGCCGAGTTCGGCGACGGCGTGCGCCTGCGTTTCGAGGATGACGCCGCCGGTACCGCGCACCTGCATGAAGCCGCGTTCGCGATCGGCGCCGACGGCGCGGGCTCGGCGCTGCGCGCCGCGATGAACGCGGTTTCGCCGCTCGGCGAACGCATCGAGGAACTCGGGCACGGCTACAAGGAGCTCGAAATTCCGCCGAACGCACGCGCGGCGCCCGCGAGCGCCGACCCGGCGGGGACGTCGGCCTTCGGCACCGACCCTTCCCGCTTCGCGATCGAACCCAACGCACTGCACATCTGGCCGCGCGGCAACTACATGTGCATCGCGCTGCCGAACGCGGAGGGCAGTTTCACGGTGACCCTGTTCATGCCGAGCCAGGGCCAGCCGGGATTCGACACCGTCGCGGCGCCTGCGCAGGCCCGCGCGTTGTTCGAGCGCGATTTCGCCGACGCGCTGCCGCTGATTCCCGAACTCGAGCAGGACTACGCGGCGAATCCGGTCGGCGTGCTCGCGACGCTCTACCTCGATCGCTGGCACCTCGACCGTCGCGCGCTGCTCGTCGGCGACGCGGCGCACGCGATCGTGCCGTTCCATGGCCAGGGCATGAACTGTGGCTTCGAGGACGCGGTCGAACTCGCCGACCTGCTCGCGCAGCATCACCGCGACCTCGCCTGGACCTTCGCCGAGTTCGAGCGCCGGCGCCGACCGAATGCCGAAGCGATCGCTGCGATGGCGCTCGAGAACTACGTCGAGATGCGTGATTCGGTCGCCGATGCCGGCTTCCTGCTGCGACGAGAACTCGGTCGCGTGCTGGCCGCGCGCCACCCGGATCGCTTCATGCCGCGCTACTCGATGGTCACGTTCACGCGCATGCCGTATGCACAGGCGTTCGCGCGCGGCGCGCAGCAGGACGCGTTGCTGCGCGAACTTGCCGCAGGCGTGGCGGACGTGAACGACGTCGACCTTGCACACGCCGATGCACTCGTACACGCGCGGCTCACGCCGCTGCAATGAGCGATGCACGGCCGGCACCAGCGCCGCCGCGCCGCATGGTGTTGCCGCGTGCATCCGGCTAGCATGCGCGCGGCATGACGACCCCCGACCTCCACGACCGCCCGGCCCTGCTCGAAGCACGTGCGCTCACGTTCGCACGCAACGACGAGCCGGTCTTCGGCCCGCTCGATTTCATCCTGCACGGCGGCGAAGTCGTGCTGATCGAAGGCGACAACGGCGCCGGCAAGACGACCCTGCTGCGCGTGCTCTCGGGCCTGCTCGCGCCGACCTCGGGCGAGATCACGCTGCGCGGCGAGCCGCTGACGCTCGCGCGCCTGTCGCCGCAGGTCGCGCTGCTCTCGCATCAGTCCGGTCTCAAGCGTGAACTCACCGCGATCGAGAACCTGCGCTTCGCGGCGGGGCTGCTCGGGGTGCGCAGCGGCCTGTCGCCGACCAGTGCACTCGCGGGCGTGGGGCTCGACGGCTATGCCGACGTGCCGGTGCGCCAGCTCTCGGCCGGTCAACGCAAGCGCGTCGCGCTCGCACGCGTGCTGCTCGCGCCGGTCGGCCTGTGGCTGCTCGACGAGCCGTATGCGAACCTCGATCTCGAAGGCATCCGGCTCGTCAACCGGTTGCTCGAGAACCATGCGAACCGCGGTGGTTCGGCCCTGATCACCTCGCACGGGGCGTATGCCTATACCTCGGGAACGCCGCGCAGGATTCCGTTGCGGCCGGCAACCGGCCATCCGGAGCCGGCGACCGGAGCGCTGCTCCCTGCCGGCGCCGATCCTTCCGGAGGCAGGTCATGAAGCCCGGATCCACGCTCGGCGCCTGCGCGGCACTGGTCCGGCGCGATCTCACGCTGGTCTGGCGCCGGCGCGGCGATGCGGCCAATCCGATCCTGTTCGCGCTGATCGTGGTCGTGCTGTTCCCGCTCGCGCTCGGACCCGAGCCCGAACAGCTGCGGCGGATCGCCGCGGGCGTGGTGTTCGTGGCGGTGCTGCTCGCGGGCCTGCTCGCGCTCGACACGCTGTTCCGCGGCGACCACGAGGACGGGTCGCTCGAGCAGCTCGTGCTGTCGCCGCATCCGCTGTCGCTGATGCTCGCATGCAAGATCGCGGTGCATTGGCTCACGACGTCGCTGCCGCTGATCGTCGTTGCCCCGCTGCTCGGCGAGTTCATGCACGTCGACGCGGCGCTGCGCTGGCTGCTGCCGGCGACGCTGCTGCTCGCGACGCCGCTGCTGAGCCTGATCGGCGCGGTCTGCGTCGCGCTGACGGTCGGCATGCACCGCTCTGGTATGCTGCTCGCACTGTTGGTGTTGCCGCTGTACGTGCCGGTGCTGATCTTCGGCGCGGGCGCCTGCAACGCGGCGCAGGCGGGACTGCCGTTCCTCGCGCCGCTGCTGTGGCTCGGCGCCGCGCTGGTGCTCGCGCTGGTGCTCGCGCCGCTGGCCTGCGCGGCGGCGCTCAGGATCTCCCTCTCATGAATGCATTGACGCTCTGGTTCCACAGGATCGGTTCGCCTCCCACGTTCCACCGCATCGCGGGCGCGCTGGTGCCGTGGTGCTACGGCATCGGCTTCGTGCTCGGCGCGATCGCGCTGTACGGCGGGCTCGTGCTGGCTCCGGCCGACTACCAGCAGGGCGACGCGTACCGCATCATCTTCGTGCACGTGCCGTGCGCATGGATGGGCCTGTTCGCGTACTTCTTCATGGCCGCCAATGCGTTCATCGCGCTGGTCTGGCGCATCAAGCTCAGCGAGGTACTCGCGATGGCGAGCGCGCCGATCGGCGCCGCATTCACGTTCATCACGCTCGTGACCGGCTCGCTCTGGGGCAAGCCGATGTGGGGCACCTGGTGGAGCTGGGACGCGCGCATGACCTCGGAGCTGGTGCTGCTGTTCCTCTACCTCGGCGTGATCGGCCTCTACCACGCGATCGAAGACCGTCGCCAGGCCGCGCGGGCGGCCGGGTTCCTCGCGCTGGTCGGCGTCGTCAACATCCCGATCGTGCATTTCTCGGTGAACTGGTGGAACACGCTGCACCAGGGCCAGACCGTCCGCCTGCTCGGCCCGTCGAAGATCGACTCCGACATGCTGTGGCCGTTGTTGATGATGGCGCTCGCGACCCACGTCTGGTTCTTCGGCAGCGTGCTTGCGCGCACGCGCATCGGCCTGCTCGAGCTCGACGGTGGCAAGGAGTGGGTGCGCGCGATCGCACTCGCCGAACGCGGACGCGAACCCGGAGTCGCGCATGGCTGAGTTCTTCGACATGGGGGGCTATGCCGCCTATGTATGGCCTTCGTATGCGGTGTTCTTCCTCGTGCTCGCGTTCGAGGCTCTGGCGCCGAGATTCCAGCGCAAGCGCGTGCTCGCCGAGCTGCGCGCAAGACTCAAGCGCCGCGAGGCGCGCACCGGATCCCCGACGACATGACACCGACCCGCAAGCGCCGCCTCATCGTGATCTCGTTCGTGCTCGCCGCGGTCGCGGTCGCGGCTGGCCTCACCGCGCTCGCCTTGCAGCAGAACATGACCTACCTCTACTCGCCGAGCGAAGTGGAAGCCGGGCATGCGCCCGCGGGCGCGCGCTTCCGCCTCGGCGGCGTCGTGCTCGAGCAATCGGTCGTGCGTTCGAATGATTCGCTGGATGTCGAATTCGTCGTGACCGACCGATTCAAGGAGATGCCCGTGAAGTTCACCGGCATCCTCCCGGACCTGTTCCGCGAGGGGCAGAGCATCGTCGCGACGGGCGAATTGCAGGATGGACGCTTCGTCGCGACCGAGGTGCTCGCCAAGCACGACGAGACCTACATGCCCAAGGAAGTCGCCGACGCGATCGCGAAGGCGAAGGACACGCAGCCCGCGAAGTAGTCGAACCGATTCCTGCGCGCCGGTCGCGCCGAGCGCAGCGGCCACAAGCCGCGGAATCGAAGCGCATGCGCGATGCAGGCAGATCCCATCGTGCCCTTCGGCCTGCGCTGAGGGCGAACGGATCGCACGTGCCGATCGTGCCGTGCACAGCGGCCGCAGCACCGTAGGGTGGATCGCAGCGCCGAAGGCGCGAGACCCACCCTCGCGCCCATGTCACAACGCGCGATGCGATGGCGTTGATCGTGGAACACCGCCCTGACGGCCCACGAAGGAACGCACCATGCCGCATGCAACCATTCTTCCGCGCACCACGTTGCGCGCGCCCGCCCTCGTGGCCTGCCTCGCCTTGCTGCCCGCGATCGCCGGCGCCGCCCCGTCCGGCGGGGTCACCGCTCCGATCACCGGCATCGCGCGCGTGGTCGGCGGCTCCGGGCATACCTGCGCGACAGCGACCGGCGGCACGATGCTGTGCTGGGGCGACAACGTCTACGCGCAAGTGGGTGACGGTACGTCGGAGGAACGCTGGACCGCGGTGCCCGTGATCGGACTCGGCGGCCTCGCGCAAACCGCAGCTGCGGGTGGCAGCCACACCTGCGCTTCGTCCACGACCGGTGCCGCACGCTGCTGGGCCTACAACTGGTTCGGCCAGGTCGGCGACGGCACCGGCACCGACACCGACCGCGACCTGCCGACGCCGGTGCTCGGGCTCGGCAGCGGCGTGCAGGCGATCGTGACCGGCATGATCCACAGCTGCGCGCTCGCAGGCGGTGGCGTCAAATGCTGGGGCGCGCACGGCTTCGGCCAGCTCGGGGATGGCTCGGACACGCAGCGCCTCGCGCCGGTGCAGGTCAGCGGGCTCGCGAGCGGCGTACAGGCGATCGCCGCCGGTGGCGAGCACACCTGCGCGCTGACCACGGGCGGTGGCGTGAAATGCTGGGGCGCGAACGACTACGGCCAGCTCGGCAACAACGGCACCAGCACGCAACATGCGCCGGTCGACGTCAGCGGACTCGCGAGCGGCGTCGTCGCGATCAGCGCAGGGCGCTTCCACACCTGCGCCGTCACCAGCGCGGGCGGCGCGAAGTGCTGGGGCGCGAACGAGAACGGCGAACTCGGCGACGGTACGCAGAGCGAACGCCATGTACCGGTCGACGTCTCCGGCCTCGCCAGCGGCGTCGCATCGATCGCCGCGGGCCAGGGACACACGTGCGCGCGCACCAGTGGCGGCGGCGTCAAGTGCTGGGGCAGCAACAGCTGGGGCCAGCTCGGCGACGGATCCGGTTCCGACCGCCTCACGCCCGTCGACGTCTCGGGACTCGCGAGCGGCGCGACCTCGATCGGCGTCGGATCCGATCACTCGTGCGCGGTGGCCAGCGCGGGACGCGTGCTGTGCTGGGGATCGAACCAGTACGGCCAGCTCGGCAACGACACCGATGCCGACAGCCTCGCGCCGGTGTTCGTGCTCGCTTCGGAAACGGTGTTCGAGAACGGGTTCGACTGAACGCGTGGCGCGCGCCTGCAGCGCACGGATGTAAGCGGCGTTTACATCCGTGCGTGCCGGACGACAGGGTCGGAACGCGGCGCCTGCGCGATAGAATCGGGCGGATCGTCCACTCCCGACCGCCGATGCCCCGCACGCCGACCCCGAGAATCCCGTCCCTGCTGCTGCTCGGCGTGCTGCTGTGTGCCTGCACCGGCAGCGAGCCCGCCGGGCGCAGCGAACGCGCCGTCTCGGTAACCGCGACCACGCTGCAGCCGCAGCCCTGGAGCGACACCGTGCGCGCGCTCGGCACGGTCAAGGCGCGCGAGTCGGTCACGCTCACGGCCAAGGTCAGCGAAACCGTGCGCGCGGTGCACTTCGAGAGCGGCGACGAAGTCGAGAAAGGCGCGACGCTGGTCGACCTCACGGGCAACCAGCAGACCGCCATGCTCGCGCAGGCCGAGGCGGCCGCGAAGGAAGCCGCCCGGCTCTACACGCGCCAGTCCGAACTCGCCGCGCAGGGCGTGATCGCGCATGCCTCGCTCGACACCCAGCGCGCGCAACGCGACAGTACGCGTGCCCGCGTCGAGGAAGTCCGCGCCTCGCTCGGCGACCGCGTGATCCGCGCGCCGTTCGCGGGCGTGCTCGGCCTGCGCCAGGTCAGTCCCGGCACGCTGGTGACGCCGGGCACGCCGATCGCGACGCTCGACGACATCGACAGCGTGCACGTCGATTTCCCGGTGCCCGAAGCGGTCTACGCGACCCTCGCGATCGGCCAGCAGCTCGGCGCGACCAGCGTCGCGTACCCGGGGCGCCATTTCGAAGGCAAGGTCGCGAGCATCGACAGCCGCATCGACCCCGGCACGCGTTCGGTCAACGTGCGTGGCGAGTTCGCCAACGCGGACCATGCGCTGCGCCCCGGCATGCTGTTGCAGGTAACGCTCGTGCGCCCGCCGCGCGAAGCGCTGCTGGTGCCCGAGATCGCGATCGTGCAGATCGGCAACGCGAGC
>DAIOWG010000053.1:0-12719 GCA_036758645.1 Dokdonella sp.
CATGGCGCTGCCCACGCAGCGCGACGAACAGCGCGCCCCCGCGCAGGTCGCGCGTGTCGGTGGAGACCGAGGCCACGCGCAGGGCTGAGCCATGCAGGCGACCACCGGTCCAGCGCGCGACGTCGGAGAGCGCGAGATTCAGCATGCGCGCGCTCCGAGCGCGCGGCGCGCGACGTCGAGGTCATCGAACGGGCGCCGTTCGCCCGCGATTTCCTGGTACGGCTCGTGGCCCTTGCCGGCGACCAGCACGACGTCGCCGGGTTGCGCCTCGCCGATCGCGAGCGCGATCGCGGCGGCGCGGTCACGCACCACGCGCGCATGCGCGGGCCGTCGCAGGCCGGCGAGGATCTGCTCGACGATCGCGTCGCCGTCCTCGCCGCGCGGATTGTCGTCGGTGACGACGACGCGGTCGGCCAGGGACTCGGCCACCACGCCCATCTCCGGCCGCTTGCCTGCATCGCGCTCGCCTCCGCAGCCGAACACCACGCTGAGCCGTCCGCTGCAATGCGCGCGCAGGCTCGTCAGCGCCTGTTCCAGTGCATCCGGCGTGTGTGCATAGTCGACCACCACCAGCGGCTGCGCACCGCTGCCGCCGAGGCGGCTCATGCGACCCGCGACCGGCTCGAGCGCATCCAGCGCCGCAACGAGGCGGTCGAAGGGCACGCCGAGCGCGCCGAGGCAGGCCGCGACCGCGAGCAGGTTGGAGACATTGAAGCGGCCGAGCAGGCGCGAGCGCACGTCCGCCTCGCCCCACGGCGTCGACAGGTGGAACGCGAGTCCGCCCGCATGGCCTTCGATCGCGCGCGCCACGATCTCGGCATCGTCGCGCTCGATGCCGTAACGCAGGCGACGCACCGATCGGGGCATGCGTGCTGCGAGCACGCGCCCGAACGCGTCGTCGACATTGATGATCGCGGCGGCGAGTCCCGGCCAATCGAACAAGCGCTCCTTGGCGGCGCCGTAGGCGGCCATCGTGCCGTGGTAGTCGAGGTGGTCGCGCGTGAGGTTGGTGAACACCGCGAGGTCGAACGCGACCGCGTTCACGCGGCCCTGGTCGAGCGCATGCGAGGACACTTCCATCGCGACATGGCTCGCGCCTGCGTCGCGGAACGCCGCGAGCAGTCGATGGAGCGCGATCGCATCGGGCGTGGTGCGCTCGCCTTCGCGCACCGCGCCGTACAAGCCCGCGCCGAGCGTACCGATCGTCGCCGCGACATGGCCCGCATGCTGCAGCGCCTGCGCGAGCAGCTGCACGGTCGAGGTCTTGCCGTTGGTGCCGGTCACGCCGATCACTTCGAGCGCCTGCGATGGCTCGCCGTAGAACCGCGACGCGATCGCCCCGAGCGCCTCGCGCATGCCCTCGACCCACACGACGGGTACGGCAACGGCGCCGCTTGCGCCGTTGCCGTTGTCTTGAACGATTCCCGATTCCCCATTTCCCGTTGCCGGCGGCAAGGCAGCCGTCGACGCGGACGCCGCGAGGCCTGCCGGATCGGCCAGGACCACCGCGGCGCCGCGCGCCGACGCCGCCGGGGCAAACGTGATGCCGTGTGAGCGGGTACCCGCGAGAGCGACGAATGCATCGCCTGCGCGGATCGTGCGCGAATCCAGATCGAGCCCGTGCACGACGATTGCGCCCGCTGCGCCCGCGTCGGCGTGGCCGCTCAGCAGTTCGGCGACGCTGACCGCGCGCGCGCTCATTCCGGAATCTCCTCCGCGAAATCCGCGGTCGCGGACGCGCCATCGGGCGCGTGCCGCACCGCCTGCAGGTTCGCAGCGTCGAGCGTCGCAGAAGGATCTGGCGCGCCGGTGTACCAGTTCTGGACATCGTCGGGCGGCACGTCGAGCAGGCGCAGCGCGCCGTCCATGACCTTGCCGAACACCGGCGCCGCCACCAGCGACCCGTAGTACATGCCGGCCGACGGATCGTGGATCACGACCACGCCGACCAGCCGCGGCGCGCTCGCGGGCACCATCCCCGCGAACAGCGAGATGTAGCGCTTCTCGTAGCCGCCACCGACCGCGGTACGCGAGGTGCCGGTCTTGCCCGCCACGCGGTAGTTCGCCACCGCCGCCTTGACACCGCCGCCCGGCGGACGCACCACGGTTTCGAGCATCGAGCGCACGCTCGCGGCGATCTGTGGATCGATCACTGCGCGGTCCGGATTGCGCGCGCCCTTGACGAACGTCGGCGCGCGCAGGCGCCCGTCGTCGGCGATCGCCGCGTAGGCCTGCGCGAGTTGCAGCGGCGTCAGGCTGAGGCCGTAGCCATACGCGATCGTCGCCTGCTCGACCGGACCCCAGTTCTTCGCGATCGGCAGGTTGCCGGGCGACTCGCCCGGGAAACCGCAGCCGGTGACCTCGCCGAGCCCGAAGCGGTGGTAGACGTCGTACATGTGGTCGCGCGTCATCGTGCCCGCGATCTTCGCGGCGCCGACGTTGCTCGAGTGCGTGATGACGCCGGTGACGTCGATCAGGCCACGGTTGCGCACGTCGCTGATGGTGTGGCCGTACAGCGTGTAGGTACCCGGCGTGGTATCGATCGCCGTGTGCGCCTTCCACTTGCCGCTTTCGAGCGCGGCCGCGATCGTCAACGCCTTCATCGTCGAACCGGGCTCGACCACGTCGGTGGCCACGCGGTTGCGACGCCACGCGGGATCGACGTTGCCGCGCGCGTTCGGATTGAACGAGGGCTGGTTGACCATCGCGAGGATCTCGCCGGTCGGTACGTCGAGGATCACCATCGAACCCGCTTTCGCGTTGTGTTCCTGCAGCGCGGCCTTGAGTTCGCGATAGGCCAGGTACTGGATGCGGCGGTCGATCGACACGTGCAGGTCGCGACCCGGTTGCGCCTCGCGCACGAGTTCGACGTCCTCGACCTGGTGGCCGAGGCGGTCGCGGATCACGCGCTTGACGCCGGGCTTGCCGGCCAGCCAGTCGTCGAACGCGAGTTCGAGGCCTTCCTGGCCGCGGTCGTCGATGTTGGTGAAGCCGAGCGCGTGCGCGACGACTTCGCCATTCGGGTAATAGCGGCGGAACTCGCGCTGGCTCGCCACGCCGGGGATCCCGAGCGCGAGGATCGCCGCGGCGTCGTCGGGATTGAGGTGCCGCTTGATGTAGACGAACTCTCGCTCTGCCCGCTCGTTCAACTTCTGCCGCAGCGACTGCTCGTCCAGCCCGGTCGCGCGCGCGAGTTCGCCGATGCGCTCGGCGTGCGCGAGCAGTTCGGACGGATTGGCCCAGATCGACTCGACCGGCGTCGACACCGCGAGCGGTTCGCCGTTGCGGTCGAAGATGGTGCCGCGCGAAACCGGAATCTCGATGTCGCGCAGGTAACGCGCGTCACCCTGCTCCTGGTAGAAATCCTTGCGCACGACCTGCAGGTCGACCGCACGCACCACCAGCGCGCTCGAGGCGAGCCCGAGCATCGCGAGCACGACGTAGAGCCGGGTGCGAAGGCTGGCGGGTTTCACGCGCGCGTTCATCGGCGCACCACGACGGTATCGGCAGGGGACGGCGCGACCATGCCGAGCGTGCCGCGCGCGATCTGTTCGATGCGGTTGTTGTCGGCCCAGGTCGCCTGCTCGAGTTGCAGCCGGCCGAACTCGATCTCGAGGTCGTCGCGCTCATTGACCTGGCGCGTGAATTCGACGAACGCGAGTCGGCTCTGGTGGCGCGCGTAGACCACGCCGATCGCGGTCGCGACGGTCGCGAGCAAGAGCACGAGCGTGGCCAGGCGCAGCATCATCGATGCGCTCCCTCGCCGTCGCCGCCGGTCTTCTGCGCAATGCGCAGCACCGCGCTGCGAGCGCGCGGGTTCTCTGCAAGCTCGGCCCCGCCGGCGAAGCACGCCTTTCCGACCGCGACGAGCGCGGGCGCGGCGACCTCGGGCAGTGGCAGTCCGCGGCGCGGCGCGCGCGCGACTTCGCCGCGGATGAATTGCTTGACGACGCGGTCCTCGAGCGAGTGGAAGCTGATCACCGCGAGCCGCCCGCCCGGACGCAGGCAGTCGCGAGCGGCTGCGAGCCCGCGCTGCAGCGAGCCGGCTTCATCGTTGACGTGGATGCGCAGTGCCTGGAACGTGCGCGTGGCGGGATGCTTGTGGCGCTCGCGATGGCCGATCGTGCGAGCGACGAGCTCCGCGAGCTCGCGCGTCGTGCTCAATGGTTGCTCGCGCACGCGCTCCACGATCGCGCGCGCAATGCGTCGACTCATCCTTTCCTCGCCGTGATGCCACAGCACGTCGGCGATCTCCCTCTCGTCCGCATTGGCCAGCCACTCCGCCGCACTGACGCCGCGCGTCGGATCCATCCGCATGTCGAGCGGCCCATCAGCCTGGAAGCTGAAACCGCGCGTTGCATCGTCGAGCTGCGGCGAGGACACGCCGAGGTCGAGCAACACGCCGTCCAGTCCCGCCGCCGCTTCCTGCCATTCGCCCATTTCCGCGAAGTTCGCGTGGCGGATGCGGACCCTCGCATCGCCCTCGAACTCCCGTCGCGCGTCCGCGATCGCCTCCGGATCGCGGTCCATCAGCAGCAGGCGTCCCGCGGGACCCAGCCTCGCCAGCACTTCGCGCGCATGCCCGCCGCGTCCGAAGGTGCCATCGAGGTACCTGCCATCCGACCGCACGCGAAGGCCCTCGAGGACCTCCGCCAGCAGCACCGGCACATGCGCGAATCGCGGCCTGTTCATCGACGGGCGCCCGTCACAACCGCAGCTCGAGCATGTCCTCCGTGATCTGGTCCTCGCCGATCGTTTCGCGGATCTTCGCGAGGTGCGCCTGCTCGCCCCACAGCTCGAACTTGTTGCCCATGCCGAGCAGTACCGCGCGCTTCTCGATGCCGGTCGCGTTGCGCTGGCTGCCCGGCAGCGTGATGCGGCCGTTCGCGTCCGGTTCGACATGCGCGGCGGCGCCGACGAGCTTCATCTGCAGGTTGCGGTGCACGGCCTTCACGCTCGGCAAGGCGTTGACCTCGTCGCGCACGCGCTCCCACTCCTTCTCCGGGAAGATCCAGAGGCAGCCGTGCTCGAACGGGTTATAGGTGACGACGAGGCGGTTGCCGGCCTTGGCGACGGTCTCCCGGTGGGCCGCGGGAATGGCTACCCGACCCTTGTCGTCCAGCGTCACCGCCGTCTCGCCCTGAAACATGGACCACGATCCACCACGAAAAACCACTGAAACCCACCTTAGGCGGCAAGCTACGGTCTGTCAAGGAAAAATCGGCTTTTCGGAGGCGGTTTTTTCAGCGGGATTTCAGGCGATCTAAGGGGGATTCTCAGGAGCGCGCGGCAAGGTGTTGAAAGGATTGCAGCATCTCGCGGAGCGTAGCCGCGCGCAGCGCCGTGTCGGGGATTCGCTGCGCCAGCAGGAGGCCTCGGCGAAGATCAAGAGCTGCCTTCATCCGCCCCTGCGGGGCCCCTTCTCCCGCGAGCGGGAGAAGGCGTAGCAGAAGATGCCGCGCACGCAGCTGCCTCTCCTTCCCCCGCTTCGGGGGAAGGAGAGGCGGGAGGTGCCGCGCAGCAACTGCCTCTGCTTCCCCCGCTTGCGGGGGAAGATGCCGCGAAGCGGCAGAAGGGGGCCGCTCTTGATCCTGATCTCCGGGACCCCGCGCGAAGATCAGGAGCTGCCCTCATCCGCCCTGCGGGCACCTTCGCCCGCAGGGAGAAGGAGGAGTGGAAGGTGCGCCGGGACTCCGCTGCTATTGCTTCCCCCGCAAGCGGGAGAATGAGTGTGGAAGCTGCCCCGGGCGGGCCGATGGAGCGGGCCGGAAGATGAAGTGGAAGCCGGCCGATAAGCCGGGTTCTGTCGTGGGCAGCCATTCCTCTAGGTCCTGCGTCGCCGCAGGACTCGAGCGACCAACCCGGGAACGACGCGGGCCGCGCCATGGTTCCCCTATTAGGTCTTGCTCCAGGTGGGGTTTGCCGTGCCGGTCTGTTGCCAGACTCGCGGTGCGCTCTTACCGCACCGTTTCACCCTTGCCTGATCCGCTTGCGCTACCGGCGATGCGGGAGGCATTGGGACGTCCGCTTGCGCGAACGCCCATTGCACCGATCATCCGGAGAAGGCACAGGCGGCCATCGGCGGTTTGCTCTCTGTTGCACTTTCCGTCGGCTCGCGCCGCCCAGGCGTTACCTGGCACCCTGCCCTGTGGAGCCCGGACTTTCCTCGGCGCGCAGAGCGCGACGCGGCTGCCTGGCCGGCTTCCTTCGTCAGTGTAACAGAGGGGGAATGGGGAATAGGGGATGGCAGGGCCAGGGCCTTCTTTCGACCATTCCCCATTTCCAGTCCCTACTCCCCAGTCCCGCCTTCGTACAGACTCTTGCGTGGCGCGCCGGTGATCGCGGCGGCCAGTTTCGCCGCGCGTGCGGGTGGCAGCTCCTCGCGCAGCAGCGCGAACACGCGCTTCCCTTCGGCGAGCGTGGCGTCGGCGGCCTCGCCCTCGGCGCCGGCCACCAGCAGCACGAATTCACCACGTTGCTGGTCGGCGTCGGCGTCGACGCGCGCGTGCAGTTCGCCGAGCGGTGCCGCAATGAAGGTTTCGAACAGCTTGGTGATTTCGCGCGCGAGCACGGCCTCGCGCGATTCGCCGAACGCCGACGCCGCGTCCGCGAGCGTGTCGAGGATGCGATGGCTCGACTCGTAGAACACCAGCGTGCGCGGCTCGCCCGCGAGTGCATCGAGGCGTGCGCGTCGCGACGACGCCTTCGACGGGAGGAATCCTTCGAACGCGAAACGATCGCTCGGCAGGCCCGCGGCCGACAGCGCGGCGATCGCGGCACAGGGACCCGGCACCGGCGACACCACGAAGCCGGCCGCGCGCGCCGCGCGCACGAGCCGGAAACCCGGATCGCTGATCAATGGCGTGCCCGCGTCGGACACCAGCGCGACCTCGCGTCCGTCGCCGAGCCATTCGAGCAGGCGCTCGACCTGCTGCGCCTCGTTGTGATCGTGCAGCGACACCACGCGACCGCGGAAGCCCGCGCGCGCGAGCAGCGGGGCACTGTGGCGCGTGTCTTCCGCGGCGACGATGTCCGCATCGCGCAGGGTGTCGCGCGCGCGCGGCGACAGGTCCTCGAGATGGCCGATCGGCGTCGCCACGATCCAGAGGCGACCACGTTGTTGCGACATGAATGTGTCCTCGCCCCGTGTGCCGCGGCCAGCGAGGGAGCGACCGCGATCGGCTATGATCCGAGCGTAGCTCATCATGCGTGCAAGGAGGGATCGAGATGCTCCGCTGGACGGCCAGGACGCTGCACTTCCCCGTTGCCTTGCGCACGCGTGCGCTGCGCCTCGCGCGACCCGCGTCGTTCGCTCTCCTGCTTGCACTCGGCGCGTGTGCGAGCCTGCCCGGCACGCCCGGTCCGGCGGTGGTCGAACAGGCCGAGCACGCCGAACGGCTGCAGGCCGATGGGGAGTTCGCGGCAGCCGCGGCCGAGTTCCTCGCGCTCTCGCGCACGCATCGCGGCGATGCATCGGCCTACTACCGGCTGCGCGCGGCCGCCGCGGTGCGCGACGGCGGCGACATCGAGGCGGCCGAACGCGCGCTCGGCGACATCAAGCGGCGCCGCCTGCACGGCGACGAACCCGAACGCCTGGACCTGCTCGATGCGGAGATCGCGCTGCATCGCGGCGATCACGAACGTGCGCGTGCATTGCTCACGTTCGACGACGCGACGCTCTCGCCCGAACTGCGCGTGCGCGCGCTCGAACTGCGCGCACGCGCCGAACTCGCCGCCGGCGACGCGTTCGCATCCGCGCGCATGCGCGCGGCGCTCGACCGGCACCTGCGCGGCGGAGACCGCGAGCACAACCGCGAGCAGATCCGCGAGGTCCTCGCGACGATGGAGCCCGCGACGCTGCGCGAACGCTTCGACATGCTGCCGGCGAGCGACGCGATGCGTCCATGGATCGAGCAGAGCCTGCGCAGCAAGGGCCACCCCCTCGCACGCACGCTGCCGCGGCCGAACCGACCGGTCGGCACGATGCGCCCGGGCGACGGTGGCGGGCTCGCCCCGGAAGGCTACGTCGCGCCGCGCCAGGTCGCGCTGCTGCTGCCGCTCGCGCAGCTTGCCGGCGTGTCCGAGCCGATTCGCGACGGCTTCCTCAGCGCGTACTTCTCCGACGCCGCCGCCCAACGACCGCTGGTACGGGTGTATGACGCCGGCAGCTCGCCGGCCGACGCGATCGCGGCCTACCGCCGCGCGGTCGCCGATGGTGCCGACCAGGTGGTCGGCCCGCTGCAACGCGAGGCGGTCGGCGAATTGTTCCGACTGCCGCTCGAAGCGCGCGTGCTCGCGCTGAACCATCCCGACAGCGGCGAGGTGCCGCCGCCGGGCAGCTCGGAATTCGGACTGTTGCCCGACGCCGAGGGCGCGCAGGTCGCCGAACACATGCTCGCGCGCGGCATCACGCGCGCGTCGATGCTGATCGCGGGCGCGGACTGGGCAGAACGCGCGTCGCGCGCATTCCGCACGCAGTTCGAGGCCGGCGGCGGCAGCGTCGTCGGTGAAGCCCGGCTCGGCGACAAGGACGTGGATTTCGCGCCCGCGATCGCGCAGGCGAGCGGCCTGCTCGGCAGTGACGGCGACGCCGGCGTGTTCATCAGCCTGCGACCGCAACAGGCGCGGCTGCTGGTGCCGCAGCTTCGCGTCGCCGGCATCGGCGCGCCGGTGTTCGCGACTTCGCACATTTATGCCGGGGACGCCAACGCATCGCTCGACCGCGACCTCGAAGGCGTGGAGTTCTGCGATGCGCCGTGGCTGTTCGGATCGATCCCCGGGCGTCCGCAGCGCGCGGCGGTGTCCGGCAGGCTCGCGAGCGCGAATGGATTCGGCGGACGGCTGTTCGCGTTCGGCATGGACGCGTACGCGCTGCTGCCCTACCTCGACTGGCTCCTGGCGAACCCGGACGCGTACGTCGCGGGCGCGACCGGCGAACTCACCGCCGACAGCTTCGGCCGCATCAACCGGCTGGTCGGCTGGGCGCGCTTTCGCCACGGCATCGCCGAGCCGGTCGAGGGCGCGCTCAGCGCGCTGCCTCCGCGTTGACCCGCACCGCGCACCGATGCGCAGCACGGGTTCGCATTACGAGCAGCTCGCGTGCACGCACCTCGAACGCGCGGGCCTGGTGTTGATCGAGCGCAACTTCAACTGCCGCCATGGCGAGCTCGACCTCGTGATGCGGGATCGCGACGTGATCGTGTTCGTCGAGGTGCGCTATCGTCGGGGCGGCGCCCGCTCCGGCTTCGGCGACGGCATCGATTCGGTCGGCGCGGCCAAGCGTGCGAAACTCGTGCGCGCGGCCGGCGCCTGGCTCGCGCGCCATCCGCGCGAGGCCCGGCTGGCCTGCCGCTTCGACGTCGTCGCGGTCGATGGCGAGGACGACGCCGCGTCGCTGGACTGGCGAGCGGGCGCGTTCGACGCCGCCTGAATACCCTGCCCTGCCACTGCCGAGGATCCGCAATGCCGCGCCACCCGATGTCCGTGCTGCTCGCGCTCGCATTGCCGCTGCTGCTCGGTGGCTGCGTCGCGGCCGTCGTCGGCGGCGCCGCGGTGGGTGCGCGCGCGGCGCATGATCGCCGCGACCTCGGCACCTGGTTCGACGACAAGCGCATCGTCCTCGACGCGTACGACTCGCTCAATCGCGACAAGGAACTCGCGCTGCACAACAACGTCTCGCTGGTGGTCTACAACGGCGTGCTGCTGATCGTCGGGCAAGTGCGCACCGAGGAGCTCAGGCACCGCGCCGAGCAGCGCGTCTCCGACGCCTCAGCGCGGCGCATCGTCAATGAACTCGTGATCGCGGAGCCCGAAGGCTTCTGGTCGCGTCGGCGCGACAACTCGATCACCGCGCACGTGAAAACGGCGCTGCTCGACCTGACCAGCCTGCCCGGCTTCGATCCGACACGCGTCAACGTGACGACCACGAATCGCGTCGTCTACCTGATGGGCAAGCTCACGCGCGAGGAAGACGAGGCAGTGGTCGAGATCGCTCGCAACGTCGCAGGCGTCGCGCGCGTGGTGAAGGTGTTCGAGTATCTGGACTGAGGCCGGCAATAGGGAATAGGGAATAGGGAATAGGGAATCGCACAAGCCCGCCGTCGCGCTGAGCGGGTACGCTGTGACCACCGCCGCCAACATGTTTGCACCCACTGCCTTCGCCGAACTTCAACGTATCTTCGCCGCCGACGCGATGACGGTCGACGCGGCCGAGTGCCTCGTCTACGGTTACGACAACTCGCGGCGCCAGGCAGCGCCTGACGCGGTCGTGTTCCCGCGCTCGCACGAGCAGGTGGTCGCGCTCGTGCGCGCATGCCGAGAGCACCGGCTGCCGCTGGTCGCGCGCGGGCGCGGCACCAACACCACCGGCGCGAGCGTGCCGATCGCAGGCGGCGTGGTCGCGAGTTTCGAACGCATGGACCGGATCCTGCGCATCGATCCCGACAACCGCATCGCGGTGGTCGAGCCCGGCGTGCTCAATGCCGACCTGCAGGCCGCGCTCGCGCCGCACCGCCTGTTCTGGCCACCCGATCCGACCTCGGCGCCGTTCTGCACGATCGGCGGCAACCTCGCCTGCAACGCGGGCGGCCCGCGCGCGGTGAAGTACGGCGCGACGCGCGACAACGTGCTCGCACTGCGCGCGGTGGCGGGCACCGGCGAGGACTTCCGCTGCGGCACGCCGACCACCAAGGGCTCGACCGGCTACGACCTGACGCGACTGCTGGTCGGCTCCGAAGGCACGCTCGCGATCATGACCGAAGCGACGCTGAAACTCGTGCCACTGCCTTCCGCGAAGCGCACGCTGCGCGCGACCTACGCGGACGTCGATGCCGCGGCGAAGGCGGTCGCGCGCATCATGGCGCAGCCGGTCGCGCCCTGCGCGCTCGAGTTCCTCGACGACGAGTGCCTGCGCCTCGCGCGCGCGCACGGCGGCGCCTCGATTCCGCTCGCGGGCGCGATGCTCGTGGTCGAAGTCGACGGCGAAGCCGCGATGCTCGCCGACCTCGCGGCCGCGGTGGCGCAGGCGGCTCGCGGCGACGGACTGCTCGACTTGCGCATCGCCGCCGACGACGCCGAAGTCGCGCAGCTCTGGGCCGCGCGCAAGGCGCTGTCGCCCGCACTGCGCACGTTGTCGCCGAACAAGATCAACGAGGACGTCGTGGTGCCGGTCAGCCGCGTGCCCGAACTCGTCGCGGCCACGCGCGAACTCGCCGCGAGGCACCGGGTCCCGATCGTCTGCTTCGGCCACGCCGGCAACGGCAACATCCACGTGAACCTGCTTCCGCGAGACGGCGACGAGCACGCGCGCGCGGAGCTCGCGCTCGACGAGCTGTTCGACATCGTCATCGGCCTGGACGGCACGCTCTCGGGCGAGCACGGCATCGGCTTCGCCAAGCGCGCGTTCCTGCCGCGCGCGATCGACGCGAACGCGCTCGCGCTGATGCGCGCGATCAAGGCGCAATTCGACCCGGATGGAATCCTGAATCCGGGCAAGCTGTGGTCGCCGCACGCAGCCACGCTCGAGTCCACGCAGCGGAGCTGAGCGCAACCGGTTACTTCGTCGCGCAAGCGACACACGACGTGGCGAGTTCCAGACACAGTGGACATGTACGCAACACGCCGAGATCGCCGTGCGCCAGGCGAATCGGCCCTGCGTGCGAACGCGCACTTCGCGACATGACCTCGCGAACCAGCAGGAGTAGCATCGAGGTAAGGGGACAGGTGTACAACTGGACCAAGGGAGCAAGTCATGTCGAGGAAGCCATACCCTGCCGCCGCTTTGTTCGCACTCGCGCTCGCGTCACCTGGCGCGAGCGCGGTGAGCCTCAATCCCCGCGGCCTCGGTGAAGTCTTGATCTACCCTTACTACACGGTCCAGAAGGACCAGGACACGCTGCTGACGGTGGGCAACGCGTCCGACGTGGGGAAATTGGTCAACGTCAACATCCGCGAAGGCATGAATGGCCGGCCGATCTTCTCCTTCCGCCTGTACCTCTCGCCACACGACATCTGGACGGCACGCATAAGCCAGGTCGGTGGCGACGAAGGCGGTGCCGCGCTGTTTACGGGTGACTCAAGTTGTACGTACGCCCACGTCGTCCTGTCTCCGGAAGGATCCCCGTTCGATGCCAGCGCATACGCGGGAGGAAGCGTGCTGGAGCCGGACGGCGGCCCGACAGGACTGGCCCGGACGCGAGAGGGAACGATCGAACTCATCGAGGTGGGCACCATCATTCCAGGCAGCCCGCTCGACGAGGCGACGACTCACGCGCAAACGGGCGAACCCAACGAGGGGCGACCATCGTGTGACCGGGACGTCATCGGCAACGTTGCAGGTGTCTACGCCGACCGGCCCACCGGAGGGCTGTACGGATCCGCCGCGATCGTCAATGTCGGCGAGGGCACCTTCTTCGGCTATGAGGCGGACGCCCTGGCTGATTTCAGCGATGTGGCACTCGTGAACACGATGGCTCTTTCGTGGGACCTCCTGTTGGTCGCCAATTCGGTCGACTCCGCAACGGGAGGCGCCATCGCGCACCTGCTCGACGCCGCGGGCAAGCCGCTTGCGCTGGACTACGCATATGGGCTGGATGCCGTCAATGCAGTGTTGATGGCCGACACCTTGGTCAACGAGTACCTCATCGTGCCCGAGCTCGGTCACCTGGTCTCCGAGGCCCACCGGTGACGGGCCATGCGGGCCGCCGCGGACCCGTCGTCCT
>DAIOWG010000054.1:0-12371 GCA_036758645.1 Dokdonella sp.
CGGCCCCGCTGCGCCGCGCGACGCCGCATGCAGTGCAAGGTATGCTCGACGCACCGGCCCCAGGGGACCTTCGCGCCGGCATCTGCAGATCCTTTCCGTCCGGAGCCCGCCATGATCGCGTTCGCGTCGCCGCATTCCCGCCTCACGCCCCTCGCCGCGGCCGTCTGCGCCGCCCTCTGCCTCGGAATGGCACTGCCGCAAGGCGCGCGCGCCGCGGCGGGCGCCGCCGCCGCGCAGGTTGCCGCGACCGGCCCGGCGCAGTACACGATCGTGCTGAAGGGCGCGCCGGTCGCGTCCTATCGCGGCGGCGTCGCGGGTTTCGCCGCGGCACCGGAAATCCAGCGTGGACGCAAGATCGGTCGCGTCGACCTGCACTCGCCGCAGGCGCTCGCCTACGTCGAACACCTGCGCGCGCGCCAGTCCGCGTTCCTCGCCGAAGCGGCGGCCGCGCTCGGCCGTCCGCTGCAGCCGATCGCGACGATGCAGCATGCGCTGAACGCAGTCATCGTCGAGATCGACGAACGTGAAGCCGCGGTCATCGCGCAGCGTGCGGATGTCGAACTGGTGGAACGCGAGCGCATGCTGGAACTCCTGACCGACCGCGGCCCGACCTTCATCGGTGCGCCCTCGATCTGGGACGGCACTGCTGCCGGTGGCGTCGCCACGCGCGGCGAAGGCATGGTCGCGGCGGTGCTCGACACCGGCATCAACTGGATGAGCCCCGCGTTCGCTGCGACCGGTCCGATCGATGGTCACGTGCACGAGAACCCGAACGGCGCTGGCGTCTACCTCGGACTGTGCGGCCCGGTGCCGCCCAATGCCGACCTCGGTCGCTGCAACGACAAGTTGATCGGCATGTACGATTTCACGAGCACATCGCCGACGCGCAGCGCGACCGACCTCAATGGCCACGGCTCGCACGTCGCGAGCACGGTCGCGGGCAACCAGTGGTCGGCGCCGTTCGGTGCCGGCACGTTCCAGATCTCCGGCGTCGCGCCGCACGCGAACGTGATCGCATTCCGCGTCTGCACCTCGGGCTGCCCGACCACGGCGTCGTCACAGGCGGTCAACCAGGCCGTCATCGACGGCGTCGACACGCTCAACTTCTCGATCAGCGGCGGCGTTTCGCCTTTGGGCGACTCGGTCTCGATCGCGTTCCGCAATGCGGTCGCGGCCGGCGTGTTCGTCAACGCGTCGGCCGGCAACGACGGCCCCGGCGCGGGCACCGTGAACCATGTCGAACCCTGGGTGGAAACGGTCGCTGCATCGACCAAGGACAACGTCGTCGGTTTCCGCTTCGACCTGGTCGGTCCCGGCGTGCCTCCACCGGGGACGACCGGGCTGCCGCTGCGTCCCGCCGCGCCGCCGGTGCCGACTTCGGACATCATCGAGTCGCCGATCGTGCGCAGTCCCGGTTTCGCCGATGGCAGCAATGACGGCTGCACCCCATATCCCGCCGACACGTTCACCGTGCCGGTCGGCGTCGATCCCGACCTCGTGTTCGCCGACGGCTTCGACGGCGCGCCGGGACCGCAGCGCATCCCGGCGGTCGCGGTGCTCGCGCTCGACCAGAACGCGAGCAACTGTGGCAGCGGCGCGCGGCGCACCGCTGCGCTCGCGGCCGGCGCGATCGGCGTGATCTTCGTCGACCGCGACTTCATCAACCTCGGTGCCAACGAGACCTCGTGGTCGATGCTGCGCGCGGACTGGGATGCGGTCTGGACCCACATGGAATCCGACCCGGAGAACGCGCGCGTGTCGATCACGCTGCCGGCGGCCTCGTTCCCGCAGCGCGGCGACGTGGTGTCCGATTACAGCTCGCGCGGACCGTTCGCGGTCGGCGGACAGTTCATCGTGAAGCCGGACATCACCGCGCCCGGCACCGACATCCTCGCGGCCTACGCGGCGAACGCCGGTGGCGCGACCGCGACTTCGATACAGAACGGCACCTCGATGTCGGGACCGCACCTTTCCGGCGCGGCAGTGCTGCTTCGCGCGGTGCGGCCGGAGTGGTCGCCGACCGAGGTGCGCTCGGCGATCAACCTCACCTCGAAGCTGGAAGGCCTGATCCGCGCGGACGGCAGCACGGTCGACGCCTGGGACCTCGGTTCGGGACGCGTCGACCTCACGCGCGCTGCGCTGAGCGGCCTCGTGCTCGACGAGAGCGACGTGAATTTCCTCGCCGCGAACCCGGGTGCGGGCGGCGACATGTCGACGCTCAACCTCGCGAGCATGGCGAGCGCGAACTGCGCCACCACGTGCTCGTTCACGCGCACGCTGACCAGCACCCAGCTCGTCGACGAGGACTACGTGCTGACGATCGACGGCGTGCCGACCGGATCGGCCACGGTGGTGCCGGACACGTTCACGATCCCCGCCGGTGGTACGCAGGTGATCACGGTGACGATCGACGGAACGATGATGGCGAACGGCTGGAACTTCGGGCAACTGCACCTGGCTCCGGACAACCTGCTGCTGCCGACACTGCGCATGCCGATCGCGATCCGGCACTAGCGGCTCCTCCTTCCCCGCGCAGCGGGGAGCAAGCCGGCAGCGCGGATCACCGATGTCGGCGGCGCTTGAGGGCCAGGGGGCAAGATCAAGAGCTGCCCCTCCGGCCTTCGGTGGCTTCCCCCGCAGCGCGGGGGAATCCACCGCTGATTTCCAGCTCGCCGCGACCGTTGCCGTCCCTTCCCCCGCGCAGCGGGGGACTGGGTCGAAGACCTGGATGGGCGCGGCTCTTGACTTTGATCTTGGTGTCTCACGCAAGGTCAAAGGCGACCGGCGCCGCAATCGAACGGTTCGACCTCGCGCAGCGCCTGCAACCCGACGCCGAGTACTTGCTGGAATCCCGCGGCTCGCGAAGCGCGCTGGCCGGCGGTCACGGTCAGTGGACCGCGCGCGTCAGCGTTGCTCTCGACGATCGGTCCGGGCGGCGCATGGCTCTTCCCGTCATGCGGATCCGATGCTGTCGGGAGCTGGGCCCGCCAACGATGAAGCCGGAGGCGGCTTGCCCGCCACGGACAACCGGAGCAGCAATCCCGGATCCGCCCGGTGCGCGGACAGCACCCACCCATGCGCCAGCGCGATTTCCCGGCAGATGGCCAGGCCGAGGCCGGCGCCCTGGTCGCGCCGATGGGCGCCGCGCCAGAAGCGGGAGAAGATTTGCGACAGTTGTTGCGGTTCCACGCCGGGGCCCGAATCGCGCACCGTCACCGTTTCGGCATCCACCTCCACCCGCACCTCGGTGCCGCGCGGCGCATGCTGGATGGCGTTTTCGAGCAGGTTTTTCAGCAGCGTGAACAGCGCACCGCGATCGGCCCGCCATTGCGCAACGGACGCGCTGCCGCAAAGGGCCACGTGCACGTGCGCCGCCTTGGCCATGCGCTGCAGGTGGGCAACGACGTCGTGCGCCACCTCCTGCACATCGAGGCTGGCGAAGCCGTAGTTCTGCACCTCGCTGGCTTCCGCCAGCAACAGGAGTTGCTGCACCTGGCGCGTCATGTGCTCGACATCGCCGAGCAGCACGTCGCGGTGCTCACCCGCCCCTCTCAATTCGACCTGCGCCCGGATCAATGCCAGCGGCGTCTTCAACTCGTGCGCAGCCGTCGCAAGGAACTCCTGCTGGACGCGGTATCCGTGTTCCAGCCTGTCGAGTGCGCGGTTGAAGCTGTGCACGAGAGGCGCGATCTCGAACGGCACCCCCTCGGTGCGCAACCGCGCGTGGAGTGTGCGCGGCGAGATCGAGGTTGCCGACTCCGACAGCTTGCGCAAGGGCCGCAGCGTGTATCCGAGCGTGACACAGGCGCAGATGCCGAACACGACGAGCAGCACCACGCTGAATATGACGACGCCCGCACCCATGAACGGCAAGGTGAATTCCTGGTAGAGGAAGCCCAACATCCTCGTGCTGGCGGCGAACTGGACGTACCAGGTTCTGCCGCCATGCTCGAAGGGCTCGATGATGCTGTGCATCCGTACGCCCCTGCGCTCGAAGTCGAAGCTTCCGGGCACGAGCCGCCGCGATTCGGCGGGGGACCAGAATCCTTCTCCGGCAGCGGAAACAAGCACCGTACTTCCGGATTCGTCCAGCACTCGGTAAGCGGTTTCCTCCTTGAGACTCTCGTAGATCCACCCATCGTCCTCGTCGAGGCCGTTCGGAACGCCCATGCGGTCGAACTGGACCACCTCGACCAGGTCCCGCGTGTACTCGGCCAGGTCTGCCTTCAGCAACGTGTCGCTGGTCGTCAGCACCAGGGCCACCAGGATCATGAGCAGGATGCTCAGGGTCACCCCGACCACGTACGCGAGCAGGACGCGCAGGCTAAGGCTGTTCGGCACTGCCGGCTTCACGAAGGACATAGCCGAGACCTCTGACATTGATGATTCGCTGGCGCGAACCGACGGCGAGCAGCTTGCGGCGGATGCGATGCAGGGCGACATCCAGCGCGCCCGGCGTGACCGCCTCGCCCAATCCCCACCCGACCGACTCCAGCGCGCCGCGGCGCACGACTTCCCCGTGCTTGCGCAGCAGCAACAGCATGATCTGCATCTCCGCCGCGGCCAGCGTCACGCTTTCCTCGCCGCTGCACAGGATGCCGGCGGCAGGCCGCAGCGTCAGATCGCCATGGCTGGGATCGAGCGGGCGAACTTCCACCGGGCGGCGCAGCAATGCCCGCACGCGCGCCACCATCTCGTCCATGACGAAAGGTTTTGGAAGGTAGTCATCGGCGCCGGCATCCAGGCCTTCCACACGGTCGCGCAACGCGTCCCGCGCCGTCAGCACCAGGCAGGGCATGCCGATTCCGGCGCGGCGCATGCGCTGCAGCAGCACGAGCCCATCGCCATCCGGCAACCCGCGATCGATCACCAGCGCCTCGTAAGGCATTCGCCGGATCGTGGTCCATGCGGCGTCGATGCGATCGACGACATCGACGGCAATTCCGGCTGCCACGAGTCCCTTGCAAACCAGTCCCGCAAGCCGCTCGTGATCCTCGACCAGCAGAATGCGGCTCATCGCGTCGTGTCTACCTCGCCGAGTGTTGGAGCGTGACGCGCTGGCGCTGCAAGCCCCTGCACCTGCATGCGTTCGACAGCACCAGCCGCAAGGGTGCGGCATTGTCGGACGCGTTCCTTACCTGACGCTTACCTGGCCGCACTCTGGCCCGCCGCCGGGAACTTCCTGGCCGGTAAATATCCAGAAAGACGCATCGCGTGACAGTCGCGCCTCGTTATAGCACGAGGCATCGCATGCATCCCGACGCCCGGATCATTCCGCTCGGGTACGCCCCGGGCGCGCGTCTGCGTCGCGAACGCATCGGAGTTTCGACCATCGTTCCGTCGTGCGACGAGGCATCGGTGCTCCCGCATGGCCCCGCGCGCCTGCAGCGGATCGGTGGGCAGTTGGCCGTCCCTTGCGGGTTCCTGTTCGTCGATGTCGGAAGTCGCGATGGCCACGCCGGATACCTGGCGCGGCAAGCCGTGCGCTGTCCGCAGATCCGGCGGGAGCGTCTGAGCCGAAATTCCGGCTTCGTGTTTCCGAATTCGGCGGATTCAGAACACGGGAATGGCTCGTGGGCATGACCGACTTCTTGCGCCGTCGCTCCCTCTTCGCGATCCTCCTGCTCGCCGCCCTGATGGCCTTCGCGTTCCAGGGCAGTCGAGGACTCTGGGATCCGGACGAAGGGCGCTACAGCAATGTCGCCCTGCAGATGCTCAAGACCGGCGATCCGGTCACCCTCTACCGGCATCCCGCCTCGTTCCATTTCACCAAGCCGCCACTGACCTACTGGGCAGTTGCGGCCAGCGTGAAAGCGTTTGGCCGCAACGAGTGGGCCGTGCGCCTGCCGATGGCGCTGGCCTTCGTGCTGAGCGCCTTGATGGTGTTCCGCCTGGGGCGGATCTTCGTGCCCGGACGCCCCTGGCTGCCGGCACTGATCTTCGTCCTCTCGCCTTACCCGTTCCTCGCCGCCCACACGATGAACACCGATACCGTGCTCGCCGCGACCGAAACGCTGGCCGTATTGTGTTTCGCGCAGGCGCGCTTCGGCGGCGGCTCGGCGCGATGGATCGACGGCATGTGGGCGGCTTTCGGCCTCGCGTTCCTGGCCAAGGGCCCGCCCGGCCTGTTGCCGCTGCTGGCGATCGTCGCGTTCCAGCTGCTGCAGCGCGACTCGGGCGTGAAGCTGCTTCAACCCCTCGGCTTGCTGGCCTTCGCCCTGATCGGCTTCACCTGGTATGCGCTGGTGATCGAACGGCATCCCGGCCTGCTGCAGTATTTCCTCGGGCATGAAGTCGTCGCGCGCATCGCCAGCGACGAAATGGACCGTCATCCGCAGTGGTACGGTCCGCTGATCGTCTACCTGCCCGTGCTGGGGCTCGGCCTGTTGCCCTGGCTGCCGCTGGCCTTGTGGCGTCGTCGCCGCCAGTTGCTGCCGCAGTGGGCGCCCGCACCCGATTCGCAGCGTTTCCTCTGGCTATGGCTCGCGCTGCCGCTGCTCGTGTTCTGCCTGGCGCGGTCGCGCATGCCGCTCTACTTGCTGCCCCTGGTCGTGCCGATCTGCCTGTTGGCCGCGCGCACGCTGTCGGACTGGCATCCGGGCCGGGGCTGGATCCTGGCCCTCGCCGGCTGGGCCCTGCTGCTGATCGGACTGAAGGGCACACTGGCGCTGACGCCTTCCGGCGACGGTGAGCTGGCCCTCGGCCTGCGCCGCAACAACGCCGCCAGCGTGAGCGCGCAATTGCGCCCGCTGCTGCCGGGCGCGCCGCGCGAGATCCTGTTCGTCGAGGACAAGACGCGCTACGGGCTGAATCTCTACCTCGACGCCGACATCGCCCGCGTCGGCTTCAAGCCCGAGGCGAAGCGCATCTCGGACGCACGCTTCGACATGAGCCTGGCGCAATCCTTCGCGCAAGAACACGGCGGCCGCATCTACTTCGTACCGCGGCCGCACCGCGAGCGTTTCATGGTCGCGGCGCGCGATGCCGGCGTCGTGCCGGTCGAACTCGGCACCCTGGCCGACGAGCGGGGCAAGCGCGGCAAGGATCGCGTCGTGTACACGCTGCGCGGCGATTTCCCGTCGCGCTAGTTCGTTGCCCGGGCCCTGCGGCCCGGCCGCTCCGGACGCATCTTCGAACGACCGGCGCACCTCCCTTCGCGCGTTGCAGCAGCGCGCGGTGGAACCGGGCGAGGGGAGCCCCCATCTTACGCGCGTACCTGCTTTTCCAGAAGACTGTTCGCGCGCGGCGAGCCGCGCCTATGATCGCCCCATGTCAGCCGTACTCGAAACCTCCCGTCCACTGCTGCCGAGCCGCTTCGCGTGGCTGATGGGGCTGCATGCGGAAAACTACCATCGGCTCGCGCGGTTGTTCGCGCCGCAGCGCCTTGCGCCGGGAAGCTACCTGTCGAGCCTCGACGACGGCCTGGACTTGCGTCTCGAGGTGCTCGAACGCCATCGTTACACGCTCGACCTGCACCTGACCTACTGCTTCGTCGACAGCGAAACCGGCGAGCGCGCGCCGTCGGCGCTGCTGCGCATGTACCACGATGCGCACATGGCCGAGGTGCTGGACCTGCGTGACGACCGCCGCCTCGCGCGCGCGATCGGCCCCTTGCTGCCTGCGCGCAGCGAGTTCCAGCGTCGCCTGCGCATGAGCTCGTTCCTGAATCGCTGGCTCGAGTACCTGGCCGAGCAAGGCCATTCGATCGGCACGCTCGAACCCCTCCGGTCCGATGCGGCGACGTTGCCGCAGCAGGACTGATCCGCCTCGCCCTCAGGTGTCCGAGCGGCTTAGCGGCGTCGGCGCATCCTGCGCGTCGGCGGTCAGCGGCATCAGCGCGGGCGTGTCCATGTCGTCGTACTGGTCGTTGTCGACGGCCCAGAAGAACGCTGCCCCCGCGAGCGTCAGCAGCACGATGCTGAGCGGAATCAGCACGAGGATGATCGTCATCGCGTCGTGCCGGGTCGAGCAGGCGGCGCGGGAGCCGTCTGTGAGTGCGTCGGCGGGATCCTGCTCGGGCGCGGTTCGTCGTTCGGCACCGTGAGGTGCGCATCGGGATGGCGCACCGCGGTGACCACCAGCGAGATCGAACCGATCACGGCCGCGCCGAGCAGCAGCATCACCAGCCACATCTCGGGCACGTGGTACCACGGCGTGACGGTGCACGGGGCGGGCGATGCGTTCATGGCGACTCCGGGGCGAAGAAGTGCGAGCGGCTCTCGGCCGCGACGCTGCCATCGGGCAGGATCGCGTGGACCACGATCGCATGGCGGCCCTGCACCGCGCCAGGTTCGGCGCGCAGGGTCAGCGGCAGCGAGAACACCTCGCCGGGTTCGAGCGTGACGCGGGGCGCGCCGACCAGGCGCAGGGGCAGGTCGGTGACGGGCCGCACGACGATCGCGAGCGGCTCTTCGCCCTTGTTCACGAGCTTGACGTTGTAGCTGTTCTCGACTGCGCCCCCGCCGAGCGTGCGGTAGAGCGCGTTGCGATCGTGCAGGACTTCGATCGTCACGGTGTCGCGCACGGCGACGGCCCACAGGAACGCCGCGATGAAGCCCGCGAGGATCGCCGCGTAGACGAACACGCGCGGCCGCAGCACGCGCTGCGGACGACCGGCCATCGCATGCTCGGTGGTGTAGCGGATCAGTCCGCGCGGATACGCCATCTTGTCCATCACGTCATCGCAGGCATCGATGCAGGCGGCGCAGGCGATGCATTCGATCTGCAGCCCATCGCGGATGTCGATGCCGGTCGGGCAGACCTGCACGCAGGCGAGGCAGTCGATGCAGTCGCCGAGCACGCTCGCGCCGGCATCGTGCGCGAGGCGCGAGGGGCTGCCGCGGCGGCGGTGCCCGCGCGGCTCGCCGCGCGCGACGTCGTAGCTGATGACGAGCGTGTCGCGGTCGAACATCGCGCTCTGGAAGCGCGCGTACGGGCACATGTACTTGCACACCTGCTCGCGCAGGAAACCCGCGTTGCCGTAGGTCGCGAAGCCGTAGAACACGATCCAGAACGCGGCCCAGCCGCCGAGCGTGCCGCCGACGATCTGCGGCGCGAGCTCGCGGATCGGCGTGAAGAAGCCGACGAACGTGAATCCGGTCCACAGCGAGAACGCGATCCACGCCGACTGCTTGGCGAACTTGAGCGCGATCCGCTTGCGGTCCCACGGTCCCTTGTCGAGGCGCATGCGTGCATTGCGGTCGCCTTCGATCCGGCGTTCGATCCAGAGGAAGACCTCGGTCCAGACCGTCTGCGGGCACGCGTAGCCGCACCAGAGCCTGCCGGCGATCGCGGTGAAGAAGAACAGGCTCAGCGCCGCGATCACGAGCAGCAGGGTCAGCAGATAGAAGTCCTGCGGCCAGAACACCAGCCCGAACACGTGGAAGCGGCGTGCCGGCAGGTCGAACAGCACGAGCTGCTGGCCGCCGATGCTGATCCACGGGAACACGTAGAACATGCCGAGCAGCCAGAACACGACCGCGGTGCGCACGCGCTGGAAGCGCCCGTCGATCTCGCGCGGATAGACCTTCGGCTGCTTCGCGTAGAGGGACTCGCCGTCGAGTACGCGGATGTCGAGCCTTGGCGTGCTCATGGCGCGCGCGCACGCACCTCGCAGCGCGGGCAGCCGGTGTGGCGCAGCAACAGCGACGTCACGTAGCAGGCGGGCAGGGTGCACGACCAGAACAGGAAGAAGCCGATCGTGTAGCCGAGCTCGCGCGAGATCTCGAGCCGCGGCCAGGTGATCGCGGCGAGGTCGACGGGATCGACGATCGCGAAGAACACCATCGTCGCGACGCCTGCGGCGAAGAACGAGGGCCACGCGACCGCGCCGACACGTTGCGTGGTCGCGATGCGCTGATCGCCGTCGCCGCCGCGCGGAGCCTGCGCAGGCGAGGTGTGCGCATTCACGGCGATGCCCCGGGCGCGGCCGACGCCGCTGCGGCGGCGACTGGCTGTTCGCGCTGCGAGATCAGCCAGGCGACCGCAAGCCGCGCGCGGTCCTCGCCGAGCAGCGGGCCCCATGCGGGCATCACGCCCGCGCGTCCGTTCTCGATCGCAGTGCGGATCGCGGCAAGATCGCCGCGGCCGTACAGCCACACGTCGTCGGTGAGGTTGGGCGCGCCGAGCAGGGGATTGCCCGTGCCGTCGATGCCGTGGCAGGCCGAACAGATCGCCTCGAACTTCGGCTTGCCCGCGGCGGCAAGCGGCGCATCGTGCGCAAGGCCCGACAGCGACAGCGCGTAGTGCGCGACTTCGTCGACGCCGCCGTCGGGCAGCGCCGCCGCCAGCGGCGGCATGATGCCGTGGCGGCCGCCGAGCACGCTCGCGAGCATCGTGTCGGCATCCGCACCGTACAGCGAATCCTCGTCGACGAGGTTCGGGTAGCCCTTCGCGCCACGTGCGTCCGAGCCATGGCAGGCTGCGCAGTTGTTCGCGAACACGTTGCGCCCGACCTTGGTCGCGGCGGGATCGGCAGCGAGTTCGTCGATCGGGCGGTCGCGGAACCGCGCGAACAGCGAGTCGAGCTGCTCGCGGGTCGCAGCGACTTCGCGATCGGCTTCGCCGAGCGAGGTCCACCGGAACGTGCCGGCGAAGTTGCCGAGGCCGGGGTAGAGCACGAGATAGCCGATCGAAAACACGATCGTCGCCACGAACAGTCCGAACCACCAGCGCGGCAGCGGGTTGTTGAGCTCGGCGAGGTCCCCGTCCCAGACGTGGCCGGTGGTGGAATCCTTCGCCGACGGATCGGGCTTCGAACGCGCATTGGCGAACAGCAGCCACGCCAGCAAGACGATGTTGAGCAAGGTCAGCACGATGACGAACAGGGCCCAGGGCGTGCTCATGCGTGCGGCTCCTCGCGGTTTCCTGGCGCGCGCTCGACCAGGGGCAACTGCGCGGCCTCGTTGAAGTCATCCCGGCGGCGGCCGCTCCAGGCCCAGGCGACGAGGCCGAGGAACAGCACCATCATCACGGCGATCAGGATGCCCGAGATCATGGCGCGGCCCCGCCTGCGCGCACGCCGAGCCCCTGCAGGTAGGCGATCAGCGCGTCCATCTCGGTCTTGCCCTCGAGCTCGGGTTCGATCGAGGCATAGTCGGCGTCCGCGTACGGCGCGCCGAGCCATTGCAGTGTTTCCATCTTGCGCTTCACCAGCACCGGATCGAGGCGTCCCTCCGCGAGCCACGGATAGCCGGGCATGTTCGACTCGGGCACGACGTTGCGCGGATTCGCGAGGTGTTCGCGGTGCCAATCGTCGGAGTAGCGACCGCCGACGCGCGCGAGGTCCGGACCGGTGCGCTTGGAGCCCCACTGGAACGGCCGGTCGTAGACCGATTCGCCCGCGACGGAATAGGCGCCGTAGCGCAGGTTCTCCGATGCGAGCGTGCGGATCATCTGCGAATGACAGCCGTAGCAGCCTTCGCGCACATAGACGTCGCGCCCCGCCAGTTGCAGCGGCGCATACGGTTTCACGCCGGGTGCGGGCTGGACCACCTGCGCCTGGTGCATCAGCGGCACGATCTCGACCAGGCCACCGATCGCGATCACGACCACGATCAGGATCGCCATCAGGCCAATGTTCTTCTCGAGCAGTTCATGCGACATCGTCGGGCCTCCTCACGCTTGCGCCGGGAGCGGGAGCGGGACCGGCACGGCCACGCGGTCATGGCCCGAGGCGCAGGTCTTCCACACGTTCCACGCCATGATCAGCATGCCCGCGAGGAACATCAGGCCGCCGACGAAGCGCGTCACGTAGTAGGGATAGGTCTCGCGCAGCGATTCGACGAAGGTGTAGGTGAGCGTGCCGTCCGGGTTGGTGGCGCGCCACATCAGGCCCTGCATCACGCCGGCGATCCACATCGCGGTGATGTAGAGCACGATGCCGATCGTCGCGATCCAGAAGTGCAGGTCGATCGCCCTGGTGGAATGCATGCGTTCGGCGCCGAACAGGCGCGGCAGCATGCTGTAGATCGAACCGATCGTGATGAACGCGACCCAGCCGAGCGCGCCGGCGTGCACGTGGCCGATGGTCCAGTCGGTGTAGTGCGAGAGCGCGTTGACGGTCTTGATCGACATCATCGGGCCTTCGAAGGTCGACATGCCGTAGAACGAGAGCGACACGATCAGGAACTTGAGGATCGGGTCGGTGCGCAGTTTGTGCCACGCGCCCGACAGCGTCATGATGCCGTTGATCATGCCGCCCCAGCTCGGCGCGAGCAGGATCAGCGAGAACACCATGCCGAGCGACTGCACCCAGTCGGGCAGGGCGGTGTAGTGCAGGTGGTGCGGGCCGGCCCACATGTAGATCGAGATCAGTGCCCAGAAGTGCACCACCGAGAGGCGGTAGGAGTAGATCGGGCGACCGGCCTGCT
>DAIOWG010000055.1:0-7338 GCA_036758645.1 Dokdonella sp.
CACCCAGGCGGTGTGCTTGCCATGGCAGAGCGCCGGCTGCACCGGATAGAAGGCGAGGCCGCGCGGCCAGCAGATGTCCGTCTCGGTTACGCTTGCCGGAGGCGGCGAGGGCATGGCCGCCGCGGCGTCGCGCGGCAGGCTGTCGACGACCTGGAACATCAACGGCAATGCAGTCACTGCGCCGTACTGTCCCGGCATCGGCGTGCCGTCGGGGCGTCCGATCCAGACCGCGATCGTGTAGCCGCGCGTCGTGCCGACCGCCCAGGCATCGCGGAAACCGTAACTGGTGCCGGTCTTCCACGCGACACGCGGGCGTGAGCCCGGATCGAAGCTCGCCGAATAGCCCGGGCGCGGATTGGCTTCCAGCATGTCGCGCACGATCCACGCGGCACCCTCGGACAAAAGGCGGCGATCGACTGCGGGCGCGTCCTCCGCGTAGCGCACGCGGCCCGCGATGCCGCCGCGATTGAACGCCGCGAACGCGCCGACGAGGTCTTCCATGCGAATGCCGGTCCCGCCGAGGATCACCGACAGGTTCGGGCGCACGCCACGGGGCAGGCGAAGTTCCAGTCCTGCGTGCGCGAGCCGGGCGGCGAAGCGCGCCGCCCCGATGCGGTCGACGAGGTCGACGGCGGGCACGTTGAGCGAAAGCCGCAGCGCCTCCGCCGCACCGACGGGGCCGTTGTAGGCCATGTCGAAGTTGCCCGGGCGATAACTGCCGAACGATTGCGGTGCGTCGAGCAGCAGGCTTTCGGAATGGATCAGGCCGTCATCGAGCGCGAGCCCGTACAGGAACGGTTTCAGCGTCGAGCCCGGTGAACGCCATGCGCGCACCATGTCGACGTGGCCGAGCCGCGCCTCGTCGGCGATGCCGGCCGAGCCGACGTACGCGCGCGCCTGCATCGATGCGTTGTCGACCACGAGCATCGCGGCCGACGTGCGCGCAGGCAGGCGCGCGAGATAGTCGCTGACGCGCGCTTCCAGCGCACGCTGCAGGCCTGCGTCGATCGTGCTCGTGATGCGACGTTCGCGCGGGCGCTCGGCATGCAGGCGGCGCGCGAGCAGGGCCGCGCCGAGCGGCGCCTGCATGCTGCGCGCCGCGACGGTTTCGATGCGCGCGTCGTGCACCTGCGCGGCGGTCCATGCGCCGAGCGCGGCCATGCGGTCGAGCACCTTGTCGCGCGCGATGCGCGCGCGTTGCGGATGGCGATCCGGCCGCAGGCGGCTCGGTGCCTGCGGCAACACCGCGAGCAGCGCGGCCTCGGCATGCGAAAGCCGCCGCGCGGGCTTGCCGAGCCAGGCCCAGCTCGCGGCTTCGACGCCCTCGATGGTGCCGCCGAACGGCGCGTGGTTGAGGTAGAGCTCGAGGATCTCGCGCTTGGTCAGGTGCGCCTCCAGTTGCAGCGCGCGCGCGATCTGGCGCAGCTTGCCCGCGGCGCTGTGCGGCGTTCCGTCGAGGATGCGCGCGACCTGCATCGTCAGCGTCGAACCGCCCGACACGAGGCGCCCGTGGCGGACCCACTGCGCACCCGCGCGCGCGAGCGCGAACGGATTCACGCCCGGATGGCGATGGAACCAGCGGTCTTCGTAGGTCAGCAGGGCTTCGACGTACAGCGGTGACACGTCCTCGAGCCGCACCGGATAGCGCCACACGCCCTCGACATCGGCGAATGCGCGCAGCGGCGAGCCGTCGCGCGCGAGCACCACGGTGCTGCCGTGGTCGGGGTCGGGCAGGGGCAGCGGGAACAGGCGGTCGAGGATCAAGCCGGTGACACACAGGACCAACAGGCCGAATCCCGCGCGTTTGGCGGTGCGGAGGATCCGGGAGTTGCGTTGCATGCTTCAGCCCTCCCCTTCAAGGGGAGGGTTGGGTGGGGATGGTTTCGCTCGCGCCACGAGTTGCCGCTGGATCACTTCCACGACACCCGTGATTTGCTCGAACACCTCGTTGTTCCAGAATCGCAGCACGACGAATCCGGCACTTTCCAGCAACCGCGTCCGTCGACTGTCCTGCTCGATTCTTTCGCCATGCTGGCCGCCGTCGACTTCGACCACGAGCATTCGCTCCAGACACGCGAAATCGAGGATGTAGTCCGCGAATGGATGCTGGCGACGGAACTTGCAGCCCTCGATCTGTCGGTCCCTCAGGGGCCGCCACAGCGCCCGCTCGGCATCTGTCGAACGATTGCGCAGTTGTTGTGGCAGGCGCGCCGTGCGGATGCGTTTACTGGTTTGACCTTTCATACTGCAGGTATCGCCGCGAACACCATCCCCACCCAACCCTCCCCGTGAAGGGGAGGGCTTGAGCACGGGGCATGGTTGTCAGGGGAGTGCCTTGCCCGGCTCGACCACCGTGATCGCCTCCGGCGCCGCGCTGCCGATGCCGCGCACTTCCGGCATGTACATGTCCTCGACCAGCGGCGGTGGCACCCTGAACGTGCCTGGCGACACCGCGCGCACGAGGTAGAACACGTTCGCACGCTGGCCTTTGGCGAGGTTCAGCGCGGCCACGTAGCGGTCGTCGCGGAACTCCTCGTGGCGCACGTCGGCGGCTTGCGCGCGATCGGTGATCGAGATGCCGTCGACGACGACGTCGGCCCACTGCTTGGCATCGGTGAGGTTGAAGTTCTCGATCTCGAGCCCGCCGGGCAGGAGATCGACCAGCAGCGCGTCGGGCATCGCCTCGCGTGCCTCGAGCCGCAGGCCGACGATCAGGCTGTCGCCTTCCTTGAGCGGCGCGGGTTCCCACGGCTTGCCGTCGAGCGTGTAGTACTGGCGGCGGATCGCGACGTGGTGGTCGTCGGCTGGCGGCGCGCTGCGCGGGACGCCCGCGATTTCGGTCGAGACGTACAGCGGCAGGTCGCCCTGCGGGGTGAAGCGCACGCCGGCGCCGAGATCGGCCGCGTCGAACTGGCGGCTCCACAGACGCTCGGGGCTGATCGGTGCGGTGGTCGCGCCGATCGACAGCGTGCCCGACACCGCGGTGTCGCCCTCGTTGACGAGCGTGCGTCCGAGCCTCGCGATCGCGATCTGCTCCTGGGTGCTGAGCCAGGTCCAGCGCGTGCCATGTCGGCGCTGCTGCGCGTCGCTCTCGCGTTGCGCGGTGCCGATCGAACGCGCGAGCCCGAACACGCGGCCATCGTACTCGGGCTTGGCCAGCCCGTGGCGATGCGCGAGCGTGATCATCAACGCGTTGTCGCGCAGGTCCGAGCCGTAGTCACCCAGGTACCAGGGGCGGTTCACGTCCTTCGCGAACGCTTCCGCAACGGCCTGTTCCGCGCGCGGCGCATCACCCATGAGCTTCAACGCGACGCCGAGGTGCACCAGCGGCAACGCGGTCACCGACTTCGTGCGTTCGTTGTCGTACAGCGCACGCAGGGTGCCGAGCGGCGCGCGGTTCACGCGCGCGAGCACGTAGCCCGAATACGCCTGGTCCGCGAAGCGCAGGTGGTCGCTGTGCTCGTAGCCGTAATACGGATGGCCGCCGGAGAGCAGGTCGTCGTTGAGGCGCTTGAGCGCCTTCTGCAGCACGTCGTCGGGCACCAGGAAGCCTTCGTCGCGCGCATCGAGCAGGAACTCGACCACGTAGGGCGTCAGGATCTCGCTCACGTAGCTGTCGCCGCCCCACATCGAGAAGTGGCCGGTCGGCACCTGCATCGATGCGATGCGACCGATCGCGCCATCGACGCGTGCCTTGCGCTCGGCCGCGTTCAATCCGCCTACGTGCAGCTTGTCGGCGGTCGCTTGATCGAGCAGCAGCGCGCCGAAGCCCTTGCTGGTGGTCTGCTCGACGCATCCGTACGGATACTTGAGCAAGCCCTGCAGCGCGCCGGCGAATGGCAGCGGCGGCAGGCTCGATACGGTCAACCTTGCGGTCACGGAATCGGGCAGCAGGCCTTCCATCGCGCCGGTGCCGAGCGCGATCGGATCGAGCGTGTCGAGCGAGCGCGGTGTCGAGCGCAACACCGACGGCCACGCCGCGCGCACGACCATCTCGAACTCGCGATCGACGTGGATGTCTGCGCCGTCCGCGGTGACGCGGATGCGGCCGACGCCGTAGCCTTCGAGAGCGCTCAACGGGAACTTCAGCGTGGTCTTCGCCTGGTCGGCGAGCGTCACGCGACGGCTGCCGTCGCGTACCGCGAGCGGCTTGTCCGCGGCGACCTTCACCTCGAACGCGCGTTCGCCGCCGGAGAAGTTCTGCAGGTCGAGCGTGAGCACGGACGCGTCGCCGGGCGCGAGTACGCGCGGCGTCGAGATTTCCGCGACCAGCGGCGCGCGCACGATCGTCTCCGCGTCGGCGCTGCCGTAGCGGTCCTCGCCGAATGCGACCGCCGTCACGCGCACGGTGCCGTTGAAGTCGGGCATCTTCAGCACGACCGCGGCCTCGCCCTTCGCATCGAGCGCGACCGCACCCGAGAACAGGTCGACCGTGAGCACGCGCGCGGTCGGCCGGCGTGCCTGCGGCAATGCCGCGAGCGCGAGGTCGCCGCCGTAGCGCAGGCGCGCATTGCCGCCGTCGAAGCTCTCGATCACGCGGCTGTAGAGGTCGTAGGCGTCGATGCCGAGCGCACGCTGAGCGAAGAACCATGCGATCGGATCGGGCCGTTCGAAGCGCGTGATGTTGAGGATGCCGACATCGACCGCCGATACCGTGACCCAGGCCTTCTTGCCAGCCAGCGCGGGCACCTTCACGGTGACCGGCAGGTCGGTCTCGGGCTTCATCTGCTTCGGCGCCTCGAGCGCGACCTCGACCTTGCGGTCGCCGCGTTCCATCGGCACGTGCACGACGCCCACCGCGCGCGCGGGCGTGGTCTTCTCGGCCGCCGATCCGCCGCGCAGCACCAGCGCGGTCACGTAGACGTCGTGGCGCTCCCAGTCTTCGGTGACCGGGATCTCGATCGTCGTTCCGGGCTTGGCGTCGAAGTTGTGCGTGTAGAGCAGGTGGTCGGACTCGACCAGCAACACGCCGGCACCCGCCTGCGGCGGCGTGATGGTCAGCTTCAGCGAGTCGCCGGCGCGATAACCGGTCTTGTCGAGCGCGAGCTTGACCTTGTCCGGACGCGCTTCCTTGCCGCGGTTGTCGTCGTTCCAGCTCCAGCCCGCGTGGAACGGCAGGCGCGTGGTGAGACCGGTCGCCGGATCGAGCACCTCGATGCGGTAATTGCCCCATTCGACCGGCACGTCGAACTTCGCGACCTGGCCGGCCGCGACCGTGATCTCGCGCGTTTCGGCATCCTCGAAGCGCTGCGTGTAGTCGAAGTGCCAGCCGCTTTCCTGGTCGAACGTCCAGTGGAAGTCACGGCGTTCGCGCACGAGCTTGAGCTTGAGCTTGTCGCCCGCGAGCGCATCGCCCGCGGCATTGCTGCGCACGAGTTCGAAGCCCGCGCGGCCATTCGCATCCGAGCCTTCCTCGAGGTCGAACAGCGGACGCACGCCGACCAGCTCGGCCGCCGGCCAGACGGTGCGCTTGAGCGTGCGCGTGACCGTGCGCCCACCGGATTCGTAGACGCTGCCCGAGACGATCACCGCGATCGGCGCCATCGGCTTCGCGGCTTCGGCGATTTCGATCTGCTGCTGCAGATGGCCTTGCTCGTCGAGCGCTTCGTCGATGACGTCCTTCGCTTCCTTCGGCAGTTCGAGCGTCGGGTCGCCGAAATGGAAATCCTGGCGCGATTCGACCGGATGCAGGTCCGCTGCGAGCGTCATGCGCGCAGTGAAGCGGTTGCCCGCCGCGGGCGCGCCGTAGAGATAGGCGCCGTCGACCGCAAGCGCGAGCGCCTCGCCCGGCTTCAGCGCCTCCTGCGTGCTCGCGAGTTCGAGTTTGAGTCGTTCGGGCAGGAACTCCTCGATGCGGAACGTCAGGCCGCGCGTGACTTCATCGGTCTTCGGGTCGGTGCGGAACTCGACCTGCCAGCGCCCGGTCGGCGCGTCGGCCGGGATCTCGCGCGACCACTCGAAATAGTTGAGCTCGCGCGGATCGAGCCGGGCTTCGGCGTAGGTGCGACCGTCCGGCTGCTTGAGCCGGATGAACAGGGGTTGCGGGTCGATCATCTTGCCGTCGTCGTCGCGCAGCAGCGCCGACAGGCGGATCGTCTCGCCCGGTCGGTAGAGGTCGCGGTCGGCCCAGGCGAACACGTCGAACCAGGTCTGCTTGCGCCCGGCGACGCCGAAATCGGAGAGATCCAGCGCGGGCTGGTTGAACGGCAGCAGCGACACGTCCTTGCCGCTGCGCGCGACCAGCACGTGCGCGGACTTCAGCGTGTAGGCGAGCTGCGCGTTGCCATTGCCGTCGGTGTTTCCGTTCGCGACGGCCTCGCCCTTGGCGTCGAGTACCTGCAATTGCACACCCGCGCTCGGCTCGCCGCTCTTGAGCGAGGCGGTGTGCACGAACAGCGTGTCGGCATAGGCACGCGTGTGCAGGCCGATGTCGCTGACGAAGAAATACGCGGTTTCCCAACCGTCGTTGAAGCTCCCCGCGCGCTTCATCGTCGCGAAGTAGAGGCCCGGCTGCGCGAGTTCGGCGATGTTCTGCACCGGCAGGTAGTTCAACGTGCGCTCGTTCGGCTCGCCGGACAGCACGAAACGGTTCGCGTACACCGAATCGGCGATCTGCGCGACCGGCTTGCCACCGCGGCCGTACCAGCCGTAACGCGGATCCAGCTCGTAGGCCTCGCGCTTGCCGTTCTTCTGGTAGGCCGCGAAGAAGTTGGCGACTTCGTCGTCGCGAACGCGCAGGAACTCGACATCGACTTCCGGCACGTTGACGGACACGACGGGCAGCCCGCGCGTCTCGCGCGCGGGCAACACGTTGCCCTGCGAGGCGAAGCCGACCGCGGGTTCCATCGGGCCGGTGTAGACGTCCTTCGCGATTTCCTTGCCGAGTGTGCTGCCGTCGGTGGCCGCGAGCTCGCCCTTGATGCGCACGGCGTAGGTCTGGTCGGCGACCATGTACGGGAAGCGCAGCGTCTTGCCGTCCTCGTCGAGCGACCAGCTGCCCTCGACCGCGGCGCCCTTCGCATCCGTGACCGACACCAGCGTATCGAACGCCTGGGTGCCGACCAGGGCGCGGTTGAACTCGAGCGTCAACGCGAGCTGGCCCTGGTAAGGCTCCGCGCGCGCCGAGCCGAGGCCGAACTGGGCCGGTACCGCGCTTGCCTCGGCAGACTCGGCCGCGATCGGCGGCTTGCCTTGCACCGGCGGCGGCTCGTCGCGTCCGCGTCCGCAGCCGGTGACCGACAGCACGAGCAGCAGGGTCGGCATGAGCAGGCCGGCGCGGGCCCAGCCGCGCGTGGGTGTACGCAGTTCCATCGAGCACTCCCCGCCTTGATGTCGCCG
>DAIOWG010000055.1:7348-12353 GCA_036758645.1 Dokdonella sp.
GATCATGGCGCGCCGCGGGCAGCGGCAGGCGCAGCGAGGGCGAAGCGAAGTCGGCTCGCTTTCGCGGGAGGGGCATCAGCCCCGATGCTTGTCGCTGCGATCGCGCCGGACTCGGAGTCGATTCGGACCGGCGTCATCCAGCAAGCGGAGCGAAAGGCCCGGGGCTGAAGCGCCTGCCGCACGTCCGGGCGTTGCGAAGTGTTGCGCGGGCAAGAAGCGGAAGTGGCTCGGGTGCTTCAGGCCGGCAGCAAGCGCTCGATGCGCGAGCCACCGTAGCGCCCCTGCGCAAGCAGCGGCTCCAGCGCGGGCAGCCAGCTCGCGAGTTCGCGATCGAACTGCCAGGGCGGATTGAGGATCGCGATCCCGCAGCCATTGAGGCGCAGCATCGAATTGTCCGGATGCAGCAGGAGTTCCGCGACGAGCGCACCCTCGCTTCCTGCGCGGCTGCGCAGCCAGCGGTGGAACGGCAGGATCGTCGCGCGCAACTTGATCGGGTACCAGATCGCATGGATCGCGTTGGGCCAGCGCGCGAGCGACGCCTCGAGCGACTGCTCGATCAGCGTGAACTCGCCGGCCTGCGCCTCGTATGGCGGATCCACGAGCACGATGCCGCGCTTCTGCGCCGGCGGCAGCAACGCACCGAGCGCTTCGTAGCCGTCTCGCTGGTGCACTGCGAAGCGGCGGTCTGCGCGCAATGCCGCGCGCAGCGCGTCGGCTTCCGCCGGCTGCAGCTCGCACAGGATCGCGCGGTCGTCGTCTCGCATCAGCCGCGCCGCGATCAGCGGCGAACCCGGGTACCACGCGAGCGGACCGGGTTCGGGCGTGAACGCGCGGACCAGGTCGACGTAGCGCTGCAGCGGGCCCGGCAAGTTCGCGGCGGACAGCAGGCGCTGGATGCCGTCCTGGTGCTCGCGCGTTTGCTGCGCTTGCTCGCCGCGCAGGTCGTAAACCCCGCGCCCCGCATGCGTGTCGACGTAGCAGAACGGCGCAGGCTTTCCCTTGAGCGCCTCGAGCAGGCCGACCAGCACCGTGTGCTTGAGCACGTCGGCGAAATTGCCCGCATGGAACGCGTGGCGATAATTCATGGCACCTCGGTCGAGCCAACGGCGAATCGGGCGGCCATCCGGCGCGGCCCGCGGGTTCCTCGCCGGGACGCGCGAGCGTATCATTGCAGGTCGTGACGAGTACCTGCGCCAGATGCACATTGTTCGCGCGCGTTCGACGCAGCACAAGCTGGCCGATCGCGTTCTTGCTCGCGTGCGCGCTGCTGCTCGGCACCGCGATCGCGGCGGACGCGCCTATGGCGCATCACGCCTCCGACGTCGCGGGCAGCGCGGTCGGTGCCGGTTGCGCCGGCCACGACAGGCCCGCCGAGGCGCCCGATGGCGTGCCGTCGGACAGCGGGTGTTGCGGTGTCGCCTGCGGCTGCGCGTTCGCGCATGCGATCGGCCCGCTGCCGAGCGTCGATGCGCGCCACGCGTTCGAACCGGTCCGCCCGATCCTGCGGTCGACGCCGCCGCTGCACGCGAACGTGCAGGCACCCCCGCTGCGACCACCGATCGCCTGATCCAGCCGGCATGACCACCGCGGCGCGCAGCCTCCATGCGCGCCCGAACCCGGGCACCACGCCCGTGCCAGTGACTGGATGTTCGACATGCATGTATTCCGACCGGGCCGCGATGCGCGGCCGTCCCCGATGTCCCGCCGCCGCTTCGTGCAAGGCATTGCGCTCGGCGGCCTCGCCGCCGGCTTCGGTTTCGCGCGCGCGCCCGCGTTCGCCGAAGGCACGCGCCCGCGCGCGCTCGAGGGCACTTCGTTCGACCTCGAGATCGGCGCGTTGCCGGTCGACTTCACCGGCACGCCGCGCATCGCGGTGGCCGTCAACGCGCAGGTGCCGGCGCCGTTGCTGCGCTGGCGCCAGGGCGACACGGTCACGCTGCGCGTGCGCAATGCGTTCCACGAGCGCACCTCGATCCACTGGCACGGCATCATCCTGCCGGCCGACATGGACGGCGTGCCCGGCCTTTCGTTCATGGGCATCGCGCCGGGCGAGCGCTACACCTACCGTTTCAGAGTGAACCAGTCGGGCACCTACTGGTACCACAGCCACTCGCGTTTCCAGGAGCAGCTCGGACTGTACGGGCCGATCATCGTCGAGCCACGCGCGGGAGAGCGCCATCCGGCCGATCGCGAACACGTGCTGCTGCTCTCGGACTGGACCGACGTCGATCCCGAGCACATCTACGCGACGCTCAAGAAGCACAGCGACTACTACAACTTCAACAAGCCGACCGCAGGCGACTTCCTTCGCGACGTCGGCGCCGATGGCCTGCGTCCGGCGCTCGCTTCGCGCGCGATGTGGAACAGCATGCGCATGAACCCGAGCGACCTCGCCGACGTGTCGGGATACGTCTATACCTACCTCGCCAACGGCATGACGCCGGCCGCGAACTGGACCGGGGCGTTCGCGCGCGGCGAGCGCGTGCGGCTGCGCGTGATCAACGGCTCGGCGATGACGTTCTTCGACGTGCGCATTCCGGGCCTGAAGCTGCGCGTGGTCGCGCATGACGGCCAGGACATCGAAGCGGTCACCGTCGACGAGTTCCGGCTCGGCCCGGCCGAGACCTGCGACGTGATCGTGGAGCCCGACGACGAGCGTGCCTACACGATCTTCGCGCAGGCGATGGACCGCTCCGGCTACGCGCGAGCGACGCTCGCGCCGCGCGCAGGCATGCAGGCCGAGGTGCCCGCACTCGACGCGCCGGTGCTGCTCACGATGGGCGACATGATGGGCGCGATGGATCACGGCGCGCATGCGGGACACGGGAGCATGAAAGGGATGGAAGGCGGCTGCGGCGCGGCGATGCACGGCGGTGGTGCACAGGCCGGCGGCAGGGGCCACGCACCCGCCGAACACGGGCCTTTCGTCGACATGCGTGTGGACACGCCGCGCACGAACCTCGACGATCCCGGCGTCGGCCTGCGCGACAACGGTCGCCGCGTGCTGACCTATGCGGACCTGCGCAGCCTGGACGGTCCGATCTCGCCCGAGGTCGGGCGCGAGATCGAGTTGCACCTGACCGGCCACATGGAGCGCTACGTCTGGTCGTTCGACGGCACGAAGTTCTCCGACGCCGAGCCACTGCGCCTCGTGCACGGCGAGCACGTGCGCATCACGCTCGTCAACGACACGATGATGACGCACCCGATCCACCTGCACGGCATGTGGAGCGAGCTCGAGGCGCCCGACGGCAGCTTCCTCGCGCGCAAGCACACGGTGTCGGTGCAGCCTGCGCAGAAGCTCAGTTACCGCGTCAGCGCCGATGCGCTCGGCCGCTGGGCCTACCACTGCCACCTGCTGTATCACATGGAAGCGGGCATGTTCCGCGAAGTGGTGGTGGCATGAGCAGCGCATCCGCAGCACGCATCGCGTTCGCGCTCGCCTTGATCGCGGCGGCTTCGCAGGCACGGGAGCACGATCACGACCACGATCATGCGCAGCTGGCGCCTGCGCAAGCGCGCGAACATGCGAAGTCCGAGCCGCATGGACAGCAGCGCCAGCCGGCGCGGCAGCACGATCACGGGCAGGCGCACGCGCAGACGCGGGAGCAGGAGCATGAGCAGGAGCACGAACGCGGGCATGAGCACGCGCCCGCGTCGTCGACGCCCACGTCGGACGCTGCGGACCGGCCAGCACCCGCGCATGTGCCTCCGCCACCGCCCGAACACGTGATGGGCGACATGGCCTACGACGAGATGGTCGAGGTCATGGGCATGGATGACCGCGCGCCGTTCGGACTGTTTTCCCTGGATCGACTCGAGCGTGTCGAAGGCGGCGCCACCGCGTGGAGCCTCCAGGCCTCGCTCGGCGGAGACGTCGACCGCGTCGTGTTGCGCAGCGAGGGAGAGCGGGTCGACGGTGGCATCGACCATGCGGATCTCGAACTGTTGTGGGGTCACGCGATTGCGCCGTTCTGGGACAGTCGCGTCGGGCTGCGGCATGACCTCGGCCGCGGACCCGCCAGGACCTGGGCCGGGTTCGGCGTGCAGGGCCTCGCGCCTTACTGGTTCGAGGTGTCGGCGACCGCCTACTTCGGCACGCAGGGCCGCACCGCGCTGCGCGTCGAGGCCGACTACGAGTTGCTGCTGACGCAGCGCCTCGTGCTGCAGCCGCGCGTGGAACTCAATGCCTACGGCAAGGACGATCCCGAAGCCCGGACCGGATCGGGTCTTTCCGACGCGTCGATCGGGGTGCGGCTGCGCTACGAGATCCGGCGCGAGCTCGCGCCTTACATCGGCGTGCAGCAGGCGCGCCGCTTCGGCGACACCGCCGACTACGCGCGCGCGCATGGTGAAGATGCATCGGACCTCGAGTGGGTCGCCGGCGTGCGCCTCTGGTTCTAGGGGTTCGCGCCAACGGCGCCGGCCGCGCTGCGCGCGTCCAGCCTACCCGACGTATCCCGCAGCTGCGTCGCGCAGGCTGGACGGCCGCAGGCCGGCCGGCGCTCTTCGTGGTGGACCGCATCAACGCATGCGCTCGAGCAACTCCAGCGCCTCGTCGGGCGAATCCATTGCGGGAGCGCCGATCTGCAGCGGTTCGTAGCCCGCAGGCAGTTCGAACTGCGCGGGGTCGATCGCGACGCCGTCGCGAAGCATCAACGTCGATGTTCCCGTCACGCGCCCGTCTCGATGGCAGACGCGGCGCAGGCTGATCGCGGGCGGACCATCGCGCTCCTGCTGCTGCAGTTCGGGGTGCAATTCGACGACCCCCGCAGCGAGGCCCGAACCGACTTTGGCCATGCGCGCGAGTCGCCGCTGCGCGCGTGGCTCCAGCGCGAGCGCGTCGATCGGCGCCATGCAGTCCTCGCGCAACACCGTCGTGCCGCGCAGGATGCGCTCGGTCGTGCAGGCGCGCCCGTCGACCTGCGTCGCAACCGCATCGCGCTCGAGCCGGGTCGTGGTCCATGCGGGCTCGGGCACGTCACGCACGGGCCGCGTCGCGGCC
>DAIOWG010000056.1:0-4468 GCA_036758645.1 Dokdonella sp.
AACAGCACCGACGAGCAGCGCCGCACCTATGCGGCGAGCAACAGCGGCCTCGACGAGATCGCGGCACTCGACGTCGACAGCACCGAGCGCAACGTCGACTTCAGCTTCTTCACCGGCCTCGGGCTCGACATCGGCATGAACCATCGCCTCAGCCTGACCAGCATGCTGCTGCGCCAGAGTGCGGACCGCGCGCGCATCAGCGACGGCGTCAGCGACAGCGTGGAATCCCGTTTCCACGAGCAGCGCTGGACCGAAAACCAGCTGCGCGCCGACCAGCTCGGCGGCCACCACGTGTTCCCGTCGCTGCACGACCTCGAGTTCGACTGGCAGGTCACGCGCGCGACGGCCGGCCGCGAGGAGCCCGGCACGCGGCGCTGGCGCTACGACTACGCGGGCGATGCACTCGAGTTCTCGCACCGCTCCGATTCCAATTCGACCTCGTTCGGCGACCTCGAGGACGACCAGCGCAACCTGCAACTCAAGGCGATGCTGCCGTTCGCGTTCGACGACGGATCCACGCTGTCGCTGTCCGCGGGCGCGGGCCGCAGCGTGCGAGATCGCGAGGCGTCGATCCGCAGCTTCGCGTTCGAGCTCGCGCCGGGCTCGCCGCTGCCGTCGCAGCCCGGCTTCTGGACCCTGCCGATCGAGCGCATCCTGTCCGGGGACAACATCCGCCCGGATGGCTTCGTGCTGCGCGAGACCACGCGCGCGACCGACAACTACCTCGCTTCCCAGACGCTGGAGTCGGCCTATTTCAATTTCGACTACGGCTTCCGCGGCAAGCTGCGCTTCGCGCTCGGCGCGCGGCATGAGAAGAACGAGCAGGACGTGACGACGTTCAGTGTCGTCAACCCGGATGCGCCGCCGCTGGTCGCGAGCGACCGCAGCAGCGAATGGCTGCCGGCCGCGTCATTCACCTGGATCCAGAGCGAGAATTCGCAATGGCGCGCCGGCTTCAGCCGCACCATGGCGCGCCCGGATTTCCGCGAGCTGTCGCGTGCGCCGTACACCGATCCGGAACTGGACATCGACACGATCGGAAATCCCGACCTCGAGGACACGCGCATCCGCAACATCGATGTGCGCTGGGAGTACTACTTCTCCGAATCCGACAGCCTCTCGATCGGCGCGTTCGACAAGAAGTTCGAGAACCCGATCGAACGCCTGCGCCTGCCGGGCTCGACCCCGCTGCTGAGCTTCGCCAATGCGGCCAGCGCGCACAACTACGGTGTCGAGTTCGACGCCTACAAGGGCCTCGGCTTCATCGGTCTCGACCACTACGACCTCGGCTTCAACTACGCGCGCATCAAGTCGAACGTGGAGCTCGATGCCGCAAGCGCGAGCTACCAGACCCACCTGACGCGCGCGATGCAGGGCCAGTCCCCGTACGTCGTGAACCTGCAGCTGGGCTACGACGACCCGGCCGACCGCTTCGATGCGAACCTGCTGTTCAACCGTTCCGGTCGGCGCATCTCCGAGGTCGGCGTGCAGGGACAGCCCGACGTCTACGAGGAGGCGTTCGATGCACTCGACTTCCAGTTCCGCCACCGCTTCGCGAGCGACTGGAACTGGAGCCTGCGCCTGCGCAACCTGCTCGACCCGGAGGTCCGCTACACCCAGGGCAGCCTGCCCACACGCGAGTACCGCAAGGGCCGCGAAGTGATGGTCAGCCTCGAGTGGCGCCCCGCGGAGTCGTGACGCCGCCACCGGCGTGAAAGGATCGAGACAAGAACGACACGAAGGCGGACCTCCGGCAGGCCGGCTTCACCGCGGATCCAGAATCGGTGCGCGTGCGGCGCACGCCAGGGCCGCGCCGTGACGGGCTGCTGCGCATGCAATCGGGCTTTCCTCGTTCGTGTCCTGCGTGTTTCAGGCCGATGCCGGCGCTCCGGGCCCGGCCGGCCTGTCGCCGATTGCAACGTGCCTGCAACCGTACTGCGATCGGGGCGTCACGTGTGGCCGCTAGCGTGGCGGTCCGCGTGCGATGCGCATGATCGTTGTCGCGCGTCCCAATCTTCCAATCGAGGGGTTTCCCGATGAGTTCCTTGTACAAGCAGGTCCTTTGCAGCGCGCTCGTCGGCGCGCTCGCTTCCAGTCAGGCGCATGCCGCGCTGACCCTGTCCGACGCGTTCGATGGCGGCTGGGCGGACCTGTCGCATCCGGCTTCGGCGCGCGGCTGGGTGTTCGACGTGCTGTCGATGCCGAACGGCAACAAGACCCTGTACCTGTCCGGCTACCTCTACGACGGTGAAGGCAACCCGATCTGGGTCACCGCCTCGCCGCTGCTCGGCGAGTTCGAGTTCGGCGCGAGCGCCGACCTGTTCATCCTCGATGGCGGCACGTTCAACGGGCCGGGTACCGAGACGCCGGTGCAGACGCGCTTCGGCAGCATCGACGTCGAGTTCGCGAGCTGCACCAAGGGCACGGTCACCGTGACGCCGGACGCGGCCACCGGTTTCGAGCCGATGACCTGGACGATCAACCCGCTGCAGAACGTCGTCACCGCCGAAGCAACCGGCTGCGCCTACAAGACTGCTTTCACCGGTTGCCCTGCGGGCACCAGCGCCGGCACGCTGCCGCGAAGCTGCGTGCTGACCGGTGCGATCACGCGCGACCTGACGCTGACCAACAACATCACCTGGCAGCTCGAAGGCCTGGTCACGGTCGGCGGCGACAACGCCGACAGCGCGACCATCACGATCGAGCCGGGCACGCTGATCACCGGAAGCGGCGACAGCGCCGACTACTTCTACGTCAACCCGGGCTCGAAGGTGTACGCGAACGGCACGCCGTACGCGCCGATCGTGTTCACGAGCCCGCGCGATGGCCACCTCGGCCAGACGCCCGCGCCGGGCGACTGGGGCGGCATCGTGCTCTCGGGCAATGCGCCGGACAACAAGTGCCCGGCCGCGCCGTTCGACTGCCGCAGCGAGTTCAATCCGGACCTGCGTTACGGCGGCGACGACCCGCACGACAGTTCGGGCAGCCTGCGCTACGTGCAGTCGCGCTACGCCGGCTTCGTGTTCACCGAAGGTCGCGAGGTCAACGCATTCACGTTCCAGGCGGTCGGCGACGGCACCGTGCTCGAGCATCTGCAGTCCTACCGCGGCAAGGACGACGGTTTCGAGTGGTTCGGTGGCACCGCCAATGCGAAGAACCTGATCTCCTACGAAGGCGGCGACGACGGATTCGACTGGGATGAAGGCTGGAGCGGAAAGGTCCAGTTCGCGTACGCGAAGTGGGCGCCCGAATCGCTCGCGCTCGGCAATGACAACGGCTTCGAATCATCCAGCCAGGCCGACAACCACGACGCGACCCCACGTGCGATGCCGAGCTGGTCGAACGTGACCCTGATCGGCAATGGCGCCGGGGGCGGCAACGGCCTGCACCTCAAGGAAGGCACCGGCGGCCACCTCAGCAACATCGTCGTCAGCGGCTTCAACAAGGACGGAAAGGCCTGCCTGCTCGTCGACCACGCCGCCACCGGCGCGATCGTCGGCGCCGACCTGACACTCGACCACGCCTGGCTGGACTGCAACACGAACATCGCCGACGGCAGCAACGGCACGGCCGGCCGCGCGCAGGCGCTGTTCGACGGCGGCACCGGCAATGGCAGCGGCAACGCGCAGCTCGATGGCTTCCTGCCGACCGCCGCTTCGCCGCTGCGCAACGGCGGCCTCGTGACCGACGACGCGTTCTTCACCGCGGCGCCGTACATCGGTGCATTCCGCGACTCGAACGACGACTGGACCGCGGGCTGGACGCACGGCATCGTGCGCTGATCCCGGCATCGATCGCGGCATCAACGGGGGCGCCGTGCGAACGGCGCCCCTTTTTTCGCACGTTGGTCCGAACGCCGTCACGCCGTTGCAGCAAACGCGAGTGACAATGCCGACGTCGGAGTTGTGGGGGCGTGCGGGATGCGCACGGCGCCACCGGGTGCAGGGACGCACCGAATCCTTCCAGGGCAGCGTGCCCGACGGCCCTCGCCTCGAGCCTTCAGCCCGCGGCCTTCAGGCCCGCCAAGGTCTCGCGGTACGCCGCGATCACCTGCTCACCGGTTTCCGGCGGGCCGCGTTGCGCGATGCGCGCGCGCAGGCCCGCGGCCAGCGCCTTGAGCTTCGGCGCGTTCGCCTGCTTGCCGGCCTCGAACGTCGCGCGGCCCGGCGCAGAATGGAAGCGGTGGAGTTCGAAGAAGAAGCGCTCCTGGCCGTCGGTCAGGAAGCCGAGCACCGGCAGCGCGCTTTCGCCCGCGGCAAGCGAGCGACCCGCGAGCATTTCGCGTTCGCGGCAGAGATTCTCTGCGGTGCGCGCGAACGTCGCGAACGGTTCGGACACGTTCGCGGTGTCGAGGTCGGCGGCGAGCAGCGCGAGTTCGTGGCCATGCGCGATCGCCGGATCCGAACGCCAGCCCGGCCGGTACGCATCGAGCGTGAGATCGAGCTTGGCCGCGAGCGCACCGCCACTC
>DAIOWG010000056.1:4478-12349 GCA_036758645.1 Dokdonella sp.
CTGCGTCCCGACCTGCGACTGCTGGTCATGTCGGCCACTCTGGACCAGATCGGCCGCGTTGTAGAGGTAGCCGCCCGGCGGAGGTCTCGCATCGAACGTGCTGCCCGCGATCATGAGTTCGAGCGCGAGGTAAAGGTCCATGTCGTGCGCGCGCGAAAAACCGCTCGCGTCGAGGATGCGCTGGGTCTCCTCGATGCTCGCGCGCTCGTTCGCACCGACGCCCGCGTACAGGTGCGGAGCCTCGCGCTGGCGCAGGTCGTGGCCCGCGGCGAACAGCATCAGCGCGCAGCCGTCGCGCAACGTGACGCGTGCGAGCCCCTGGTTGGCGACGAGGCGATCGATGCGGTCGCCGCAGATCTCGAGCACGTGGCCTTCGTTGTGGTACGCATGGAAGTCGCTGCCGAGCCGCCCGTGCCGCAGCGCGAGCCGCGCGCAGGCGAGGCGCACCGCGTCGGCCGTGCGCGCGAACAGCGCGGTACCCGGCACATCGAGCAGGCTCGACCATGCGAGCGCGCGTTCCGCCAGCAACACGTCGATCGGCGCCTGCGGGCCGAGCAGGGCGCGTGCGGAGGCGACGTCGGGCAGCTGCCGTTCGGCCTGGTCCGGTGCGAAACCCCGCGGAATTCCGAGTATCACGGCTCGCTGCATTCCTTTCAGACCGGCGCAGTATAGGTGCCGCAAACGATGGCACGGTGTGCGCGTCCCGACGAAACGGCGTCGGGATGATAGGAATCCCCGCCGGCTTCCGTCTGCAAGGTCAAAGGGTCGACGGGGGGAATTTCATGGCTGGACCGATGGCGGGCCTCGCGGCCCGCATGATGGGGTGCGCGCTCGTGCTGCTGCCTGCGGCTGCACCCGCGGCAGTCCTGGGTGACGGCGCGGAGCGGATCTTCCGCAACGGCTTCGAGCGCCCGCTCGACCAGCCACCGAACCGCGCGGAGGCCAGCCGCTTCCTCGCGCAGGCGACGTTCGGCGCCTCCGACGCCGACATCGACCGGCTGGTCGCTCTCGGTTACGGCGCCTGGCTCGACGAGCAGCAGGCGCAACCGGCCTCGTACGTGCTGCCGCGCATGCGCGCCGCGGAGGGCACCAGCGATCCGCTGCAGCCGTTGCCGTTCCACCGATTCCGCGAGGCATGGTTCGTCGACGTGCTCGGCGCGCAGGACCAGCTTCGCCAACGCGTCGCGTTCGCGCTCAGCGAGCTGTTCGTCGTGTCCGAGCGCGGCAATGGCCTCGCCAACGACGGGCTCGTTCTCGGCGCCTACTACGACATCCTCGCGCGACACGCGTTCGGCAATTACCGGCAACTGCTCGAGGACGTGACGCTGAGTCCCGCGATGGGGCGCTATCTCAGCATGTACCGCAACAGGAAGCCGGACCCCGTCAACAACATCCAGTCCGACGAGAACTATGCGCGCGAGGTCATGCAGCTGTTCTCGATCGGACTGGTCAAGTTGAATCCCGACGGCACGCCGCTCGTGGTCGGCGGAGCCACCGTGCCGACCTACGACGGCGACGTCGTGCGCAACCTTGCGCGCGTGTTCACGGGCTGGGCCTGCCATTGCGGCCCGGGCCAGCCATGCCCGCCGGATCCGTTCGAACAGGAGAACTTCACCTGCAGCACCGAACACGAGATGGTGCCGTTCGAGGCCTACCACGACCGTGGCGCGAAGACGCTGTTCGACGACGTGCAGCTTGCGGCCGGGCGCGACGCGCGACCCGAGCTCGAGGCGGCGCTCGACCATCTCGCCAACCATCCGAACGTCGGGCCCTTCATCGCAAGGCAGCTGATCCAGCGACTCGTCACGAGCAATCCCTCGCCCGCCTACGTCGAGCGCGTGGCCGAGGTGTTCGCCGACAACGGCGCCGGCGTGCGCGGCGACCTCGGCGCGGTGGTGCGCGCGATCCTGCTCGATCCGGAAGCGCGCGGCGGCCATGCGGCGATGCCTGAAACATTCGGCAAGCTGCGCGAACCGCTGCTGCGCCTGACCCAGCTCTGGCGTGCGTTCGAAGTGTCGTGGAAGGATGACCGCTTGATGCTCGAGGACCTCGACATCCACGAGCGCTACAACCAGTCGCCACTGTTCTCGCCGTCGGTGTTCAACTTCTTCGCACCCGACCACGTGCCCGCGGGGCCGCTCGCGCTGGAGGGACTCGTGGCGCCGGAGATGCAAGTGATCACCGCGAACTTCGCGATCCACATGAGCAACGATTTCGCGGGCCGCGTGTACTGGGGCTATCGCGGCGGACCGATGGACGAACTCGATCCACGCGTGCGCGTGATCGCGCTCGAGCGTTGGGAAGACCTGATCCGCCCGCTGCCGGGAGCGCCGGAAGCGCCGCCGGGCGCGCTCGACCAGCTGGTCGAGCGCTTCGACGTGTTGCTGCTCGGCGGGGCCATGTCGACTCCGCTGCGCCAACGCATCCGCGCGCGCCTGCTGTCGATCGACGCCGACGAGACCTTGCTGCGCGTGCAGGCTGCGCTGTACCTGGTCGCCGCTTCCCCCGAATTCGCCGTGCAGCGCTGAGGCCCCGACCATGACCCGTCATCCTTCCTCCTCGGCGCGCCGCCACTTCCTGCGCCGCAGCCTCGCCGCGATCGCGGGCGGCTCGGCCTTCTTCGCCGCGCCACGCAGCCTGTCGCTGCTGAACGCCGCATGGGCGCAGTCCGCGCCGGGAGGCGACGACTTCAAGGCGCTCGTCTGCGTATTCCTGCTCGGCGGCAACGACGGCCACAACCTCGTGGTGCCGCGTTCGGACGCGGAGTACGCGCTCTACGCGAACCGCCGCCGTGGGCTGGCGATCCCGCGCGCGCAGCTGCTGCCGATCACGCCGCTCGAAAGCGCCGGCCCTGCGCTCGGCCTGCACCCGGCGGTGCCGGAACTGCAGCAGTTGTTCGAAGGCGGCCAGCTCGCGCTGCTCGCGAATGTCGGCGCGCTGCTGGAACCGGTCACGCGCAAGCAGTACGACCAGCGCCTCGCGCGCCTGCCGCCGCAGCTGTTCTCGCACAACGACCAGCAGGATTTCTGGCAGAGCCTCGAGGCTCGCTCGCCGGTCGACACCACGCCCGCCAGCGGCTGGGGCGGGCGCATCGCCGATCTCATGCACGCGTCGTCGAATCCCGGCGCGACGGTCGCGATGAACCTGTCGCTCGGTGGCGCGAATCCGTGGCAGGTTGGACGTTCGAGTGCGCCGCTCGCGGTCGATGCCGGCGAGATCCGCTCGCTCGTGAACGAACGCGACCCGCAGGCGGTCGCCGAACTCGAGGCGATCCTCGCGCTGCCGCATGCGAACCTGCTGGTCGAAGAGTACCGCCGCACGCTCGGCGGCGCGGTCGAGGACTATCGCGTGCTGCGTGATGCACTCGCGCTCGCACCGACGCTCGCGACGCCGTTCCCCGCGGCGCCGGAGCCCGGCGCACCGGCGGCGGACACCTTCGCGTTCGCACTCGGGCGGCAGCTCCGACGCGTCGCCGAATTGGTGTCGGTGCGCACTGCGCTCGGCCTGCGCAGGCAGGTGTTCTTCTGCGCGCTCGGCGGCTTCGACACGCACGATGCGCAGATGACCGACCAGCCCGAGTTGCTCGCGGGGCTGTCGCGCGCGCTGCATGCGTTCCATTCGGCGACGGTCGAACTCGGCGTCGTGAACGACGTGACGACCTTCGCAGCCTCCGAATTCGGCCGCTCGCTCACGAGCAACGGCGATGGTTCGGACCACGCCTGGGGCAACCACCTGTTCCTGCTCGGCGGTGGCGTGCGCGGACGGCGCGTCTACGGCGCGATGCCCGACATGTCGGCTGCCAGCGACGATTTCGCGAGCGACGGCAACCTGATTCCGCGCGTCGCGGTCGACCAGTACGGCGCGACGCTCGGACGCTGGTTCGGCGTACCCGACGCGATGCTCGACCTCGTGTTCCCGAACCTCGCGGCGTTCGACCAGCGCGACCTCGGCTTCATGCTGCCTGCTGTTGGCTGACACGCCGGAGATTGAAGCAAGGATCACACCGGGCACACGCGGTCGACGGCAGGGCTCGAAGCCTGGAGCCCGGGCACGACTCGCGCGCGAATCGACGCGACCAATGAACGGGCAGGGTGTACGTCGTTCTCGCTCTCGGTGTGCTCGGCGGATCTGTCGCGTGGCGTCGCTCGCGAAAGGCGCCGCGCCAGCTACAGCCAGCCGCGCTGCGCGAGCGAGGTCGGGGTGCCGCTGCCGATCACGAAGTGGTCGAGCAAGCGCACGTCGATGAGTTCGAGCGCCTCGCGCAGGCGTTGGGTGATCGCGCGGTCGGCCGCGCTGGGTTCGGCCACGCCCGAGGGGTGGTTGTGCGCGACGATGATCGCCGCGGCGTTGTGGGCGAGGCAGCGTCGCACGACTTCGCGCGGGTGCACGCTCGCGCCGTCGATCGAGCCGCGGAACAGCTCCTCGAACTCGATCACGCGGTGGCGGTTGTCCAGGAACAGGCATGCGAAGACTTCATACGGGTAACCGCCGAGGCGGGATTTGAGGTAACGCGCGCTGGCCGAGGGGTCGCTCAGCGTTTCGCCGTTGCGCAGCTCCGCCTCGAGGTAACGCCGCCCGAGCTCGAGCGCGCCCCGCAGGCGGCACCAGGCAACGCGGCCGAGGCCGGGTTCGGCACGCGGCGCATCGAGCAGCGGCTTGAGACCGCCCGCGCCGACCAGCAGCGCACGACCGAGGTCGACCGCGCTGTGCCCGCGGCGGCCGGAGCCGAGGAAGACCGCGAGCAGTTCGGCGTCGGACAGCACGGCTGCGCCGCGAGCGAGCAGCTTCTCGCGCGGACGCTCGTCGTCGGGCCAGTCTCGGATCGTCATGGTCGGGGCTCGCAAAGGGATGCGGCAGGCAATCTAGCTGCGAGGAGCGTGACCGCGCTGGCGGCGCGCCGCGTGAAAAACAGTAAGCTAGGCGTCCTTTCCGGTGTAGGCGGTTTCCTACATGAGCGACCTGGCCCTCGCCGGCACGCGCGTGCTGCTCGGCGTTTCCGGCGGCATCGCGGCCTACAAGGCGGCCGAGCTGGTGCGCCGGCTCGGCGACGCCGGCGCCGAGGTCCGCGTGGTGCTGACCGAGAACGCCGCGCGCTTCGTCACCCCGCTGACGTTCCAGGCCTTGTCGGGCCATCCGGTGCGCTCGAGCCTCTGGGATGAGTCCGCCGAGGCCGCGATGGGGCATATCGAGCTCGCGCGCTGGGCCCAGGAAGTGCTGGTCGCGCCGGCATCGGCCGACCTCATCGCGCGCATCGCGCACGGCATCGCCGACGACCTGCTGGCTACGCTCTGCCTCGCGACGTCGGCACCGGTCTCGGTCGCGCCCGCGATGAACCAGCAGATGTGGGCGAACGCGGCAACCCAGGCCAACGTCGCCACGCTGCGCGCGCGCGGCATCCGCGTCTTCGGTCCGGCTTCGGGCGGACAGGCCTGCGGCGAATTCGGTGCCGGGCGGCTGCTCGAGGCCGGCGAGATCGTCGCCGAACTGGCCGCGCAGCGCGTCCCGCGCGAGCTCGCAGGCGCGCGCGTGCTGGTCAGCGCAGGGCCGACCTTCGAGGACATCGATCCGGTGCGCTACATCGGCAACCGGAGCTCCGGCCGCATGGGATTCGCGGTCGCCGAGGCGGCCGCCGAGGCGGGCGCCGAAGTCGTGCTCGTCGCGGGGCCGGTCGCGCTCGCGACGCCTGCATGCGTGCGCCGCATCGATGTGCGCAGCGCGCGCGAGATGCAGGCGGCGGTACTCGCCGAGGCCCGGCGCAGCGATGTCTACGTCGGTGCCGCCGCGGTCGGGGATTTCCGCGCACGCGAGACGGCGCAGCACAAGCTCAAGAAGGCCGGGGCCGACGCGACGCTCGAGCTGTCGCTGGTGCAGAACCCGGACATCCTCGCCGAGGTCGCTGGCCTGCAGCCGCGTCTGTTCGTGGTCGGATTCGCCGCCGAAACCGCTGATCTCGAGCGTCACGCGCGTGACAAGCTCGAGCGCAAGAACCTCGACCTCGTCGCGGCGAACCCGGTCGGCGATGAGCGCGGCTTCGAGCGCGAGGACAACGAACTGCTGCTCATCTGGCACGGCGGCCAGGAAGCATTGCCGCGCGCGCACAAGCGCGTGCTCGCGCGCGCGCTGGTGGCGCGCATCGCGGCGTTGCGCCTGCTCGCGCGCGGAACGCTCGCATGAGCGCCGGCGACGGGGATGCCGGGCCGCGTCCGATCCGGATCCGGCTGCTCGATCCGCGCCTCGGCAACGAGTTCCCGTTGCCGGCGCCCGCGACCGCGGCGAGTGCGGGGGTCGACTTGCGCGCGATGATCGACGCACCCCTGACGCTTGCGCCCGGCGCGAGCGAGCTGATCCCGAGCGGCATCGCGATCCACATCGAGGATCCGGGCCTGTGCGCCGTGGTGCTGCCGCGCTCGGGGCTCGGCCATCGGCACGGGATCGTGCTCGGCAACCTCGTCGGGCTCATCGATGCCGATTACCAGGGGCCGTTGCTGATCTCGTGCTGGAACCGCTCGGATGCGCCCTTTACCATCGACCCCGGGGAGCGCATCGCGCAGCTGGTGATCGTGCCGATCGTTCGACCGGCGTTCGAGGTCGTGGCGGAGTTCGCGCCGAGTGCACGCGGCAGCGGTGGCTTCGGCAGTTCGGGGCGACACTGACGCGGCGTGCGAAGCGGTACGTGGTCCGATTTTTCCATCAGCGAGGCAGGAATGGGCGAGGACGGCAACAAGCGACCCGCGAAGCGCATGCCGCCATGGCTGGCCAACGCGATGAAACAGGCGGGTCCGCGCCTGCGCGTGCTCGCACCGCTCGGCTTCGCGACGCTGTTGTTCGCGGCCGGCGCGTTTCTCGCGTGGCAGGCGAGCCTGATCTGGACCGCGCAGCACGGCGAGCGCAGCGCCGACCAGGCGCGCGTCGAAGCGATCGCGGCGATCGGCACGCGCATCCGCGTGACCGAGCAGCGCGTGCAGCAGGCGCTGCTCGACCCGGCGGTGCAGGACGCGCTGCGCACCGGCGAGGCGGGCCGGGTTGCCGCCGCGCAGGCATTGCGCGGCGCGATGCCGGAGATCCTCGACGCCGAGTTCTTCAGCCCCGACCTCGACGAAGTGCTCGCGGGCGACCTCGGCGCGCTCGGTTACGCGAAGGCCGCAGCGCTGATGAAGGCGAAGGTCCACCCGGAGCGCCCGCTGATCGAGACGCGCATCGGCAGCGACAGGCAGAGGCGCCTGCTGTTCGCGCTGCCGGCCACGGTCGATGCGCGCGTGGTCGCGTTCGCGATGGTCGAACTGCCGATCGCGCCCGTGCTCGAAACCTTCCTGGGCATCGAATTGACCGGTGCACGGCTCGAACTCAGGCAGGGCGAGGGCCGGGGCGACGTGCTGATCGCCGGTGTCGGCGCGTCGAGCGGCACCACGATCGCCGACCTCGGCGAACCGATTCCGGGCACCAACCTGCGCCTCGGCAAGGGCGAGCCCGACTACTTCATCGTCGTTCCGCGCAGCCTCTGGCTGATCGTGTTGCTGGCCCTGTCGTGCCTGCTCGGCGGCGCGTTCGCGCTGTGGCTGCGCAAGGTCGGCATGCAGGGCGCGATCGAGCGCCTGCAGCGGACCCCCAAATCCATCGAACCGGAGATCACCTTGTCACAGGCGCTCAAGCAGCAGGCCACGCCGGCCGCCGTCCCGGCCGCCGCGCCGGCCGCCGCTCGGTCGGCCGCCAAACCCGCAATGGACGAAGTCGTCGACGTCGACGCCTCGATCTTCCGCGCCTACGACATCCGTGGCGTGGTCGGCGACACGCTGACGCAAGGCGTCGCGCGCCTGATAGGGCGTGCGATCGGCAGCGAGGCACGCGACCGGGGGCTGTCGGAGATCGTGGTC
>DAIOWG010000057.1:0-12312 GCA_036758645.1 Dokdonella sp.
CCAGCCGATCGCCGAGTTCGCGCCGCAGTTCCGGCTGCGCGCCGACGCGCAGCGCGGCTTGCAGCTGCAGCACATCCTCGGCCAGTCGAGCGGCCTCGTGCCGAACGCGTTCGACAATCTCGTCGACGCCGGCCAGCCGCTCGATCGCATCCTGCCGCACTTCCGCACGCTGTCACCCGGTTGCGCGCCGGGTCGCTGCTACGGCTACCAGAACATCCTCTATGCGTTGTCCGCGCCGGCGATCGAGCAGGCCGGGGGCAAGGACTACGCCTCGCAGGTCGGCGAACGCATCTTCACGCCGCTCGCGATGCGCACCGCGTCATTCGGTCGCGCCGCCTTGTTCGCCTCGCCCGACCATGCGCTGCCACACGTGCGCAAGGGCAAAACCTGGCGCCGCGTCGAAGTGGAGGAGGATTACTACCAGCTCGCGGCCGCGGCGGGCATCAATGCGAGCGTGCTCGACCTCGCGCAGTGGACGCTGGCGCAGATGGGCCGGTATCCGAAGGTGGTCGATCCGGAGCAGGTCGAGGCCTTGACGAGGCCGCGCGTATCGACGCCCAAGGACATGGGCCACCGGTACTGGAAGGACGTGCTGTCGAGTGCGCACTACGGGCTCGGCTGGCGCATCTACCGCATCGGCGAGGAATCGGTGGTGCTGCACTCCGGCTGGGTCAGGGGCTATGTCGGCACGATCAGCTACTCGCCGAGGCTGCAACGCGGGCTGGTCGTGCTGTTGAATGGCGAGAGCAACCGTCTCAACGAGATCGTCAGTGGCTTCTGGGTGCGACAGTTCGAAGCTGTCCCCGTCGGCGCGCCACTGGCACACCATGCAAGCAGCCATCCCGATGAGGATCGCGGACCTCGCGATGCCGCGACGCGATGAACCCTGCCGGCGCAGCTCTGTTCGGTGGTGTCGCGGCTCAATCCTTCCGTTGCGCGCGATGGTAGGCCACCAGCGCATTGGCATGCCCGTGGCCCATCTTGTGCTCCGACTTCAGCGCGGCGACCATTTCCATGTGTTTTCGGTCATCCATCGAGGCCAGCAGCGCCAGCCAGTGCTCGACCGGCTTGCCATAGGTCTTCTCGATCGACGGGAAATACGAAGCGGGGCCTTTCGCCTTCGGTTCCGGGGACATGATGTTTCCTCTTGCGAATGGAAGGTTCATCGGGCGCTCGCGGTGAACACCGCGAGCTGTGCATCGAACGCGCGCCGCCACGCAGGGCGTGCTTCGCCGCGCGCGACATAGGCGGCCAGGCTCGGGAACTCGGCAAGCCTGTCTGCCTCCAGCCTGCGCAGCACGGTGACCATCATGAGGTCGCCGACGCTGAACGCGCCATCCAGCCAGTCGGCATCCGCGAGTCGCGTCGCGAGGGCGCGCAGTCGTCCTCGGATGCGGTCGTCGAGCATCGGCAGGCGCGCCTCGTACCACGGCTGGCCGCGATCGACGAAATCGCTCTGCTCGCGTTCGACGATCGGCGGTTCCACGGTGTTGAGTGCGGCGAACAACCACGCGATCGCGCGCGCACGCGCATGCGGGTCGCGCGGCAGCAGGTTCGCACGCGCATCGCGCCCGGCCACGTGCAGCACGATCGCACCTGATTCGAAAAGCACGAGGTCGCCTTGCTCGAAGGTCGGGATCTGCCCGAACGGATGTCGCGCCAGGTGCGCGCGCTGCTTCATCGCCTCGAACGACACGAGCCGCACGGCGTAGGCCTGTCCCGCTTCCTCGAGCGCCCAGCGCACGCGCATGTCGCGCGCGAGTCCCCTGCCCTCGTCGGGCGAATGTTCGAACACGGTGATCACGGGCACCATCGGAGGCTCCGGCTGGTTCTGGCCAGCATGCGACGAACCGGCGCGACCCGGATCGACAACGTACCCGGCACGCGAGCACGCCCGCTCGGCCAGACCTCCCGCTGCGATGCCTGGTCGACCCGTGCGCGCGCCCGGCTCATGCTGCAATGGCATAGTGGAACCGGACGGGGCGAGGGCCCCCTGCAGACCTGCAATGACCGAAACGCTTTTCCTTCCGATCGACATCCCCACGCTCGCGGCAAGTCGCGCGTTGATGCAGATCATGCTCGCGGGCCTGCTCGCATGGGTCGGCGCCGGACATGAACAGGGCAAGGGCGCGCAGCTCTGGGCGGTCGGCTTCCTGCTCAATGGCGTTTCGCTGTTCCTGTTCTCGATGCGCGTGCCCGCGGAGTGGGAATCCCTCGCGACCAGTGGCAACCACCTCGCGCTCGGCGCGGCGAGCGCCTGCTTTCTGCTGGGCTTTCGCGAATTCGGCCAGCAGAGTCGCCAGGCCTGGATCGCGCTGCTGATGGTCGCGATTCCGGTGGCCGGACTGATCGCGTGGGAATACGCATGGCCGAACGCGCGCATGCGCGTGCTCACCACCGCGTTCGGGCAGTTCCTTTTCCTGCTCGCACTGCAAGCCAGCCTGCGCATGCCGCCGCGCCACGAGATCGAGCGCATCTACCGGCGGCTGCGCCTGCTGGTGCTGATCTACGCGGCCGTGTTCGTGTGGTCGTACGCGAACATCGCAGGCCTGCTCCCGACATCGGCGCGACTCGACATCGGTTACCACCGCGTGATGTTCAGCGTGGCCTCGCTGATGTTCATGCTCTCGCTCGCGGTCGCCTGCCTTGCCCTGCAGTTCGCGATGCTCGCGGCGCGCAACGAGGATCTCGCGATGGTCGACTGGCTGACCGGCCTGCGCAACCGACGCGGATTCTTCCGCGCGGCGGAACACGCGAACGGCTGGCGCGGCGGCGATGGCATCGCGAGCGTCATCATGCTCGACATCGACCACTTCAAGCGCATCAACGACGCATACGGCCATGCCGCGGGCGACCGCGTGCTGCAGGCGCTCGGCGATCGACTGCGCGAGCTCTCCGCGCCTTCCGACCTGGTCGCACGGATGGGGGGCGAAGAGTTCTGCGTCGCGATGCCGGGCGCCCGGCTCGCGCAGGCGCTCGCGCGCGCGGAATCGGTGCTCGCGCATTGCCGCGCGACGACGGTGGCGACCGATGGCGCGCAGATCCGCTTCACGCTGAGCGCCGGCGTCTGCGAAGCCGCGCCGACCCTATCCCTCGACGACGCACTCGCGCAGGCCGATGCGGCGATGTACGCGGCCAAGCGCGCCGGTCGCGATCGCACCGTCGCGGCGCTTGCGGCACCGGCCATCGCGTGAGCGGTACGGTCCGGATGGCTCGATTATCGGGCGGTTCACGTGCAGGCGGGCAAGAATGGCGCCTGCCAACGTGCGTGGATGTGCGATGTCGATCTTCTCGAGGCGTGAACAGGCACTCGGGCTTGCAGCGTGGCTCGTGCTCGTGTTCGTCGCCGCGGCCGCCGGCGCGGTTGCATCGGCGCAATCGCAGTCGTTCTATGGCCAGCTGGTGCGCCCCGACTGGGCCCCGCCCGCGTCGGTGTTCGGCCCGGTGTGGACCGTTCTCTATGCGTTGATGGGCGTCGCCGCCTGGCTCGCATGGCGGGAGCGCGGATTCGGCGGCGCGCGCAACGCGCTGTCCCTGTTCCTCGTGCAACTCGTTCTCAACGCGCTCTGGAGCTGGCTGTTCTTCGCGTGGCGCCTCGGCGGCTGGGCGCTGGCCGACATCATCGTGCTCTGGCTGCTGATCGTCGCGACGCTGGTCGCATTCTGGCGCATCCGCCCGCTCGCGGGCGCCCTGCTCGTGCCGTATCTCGCGTGGGTCAGCTTCGCGGCCTTCCTCAACCATGCGGTATGGCGACTCAACCCGAACCTGCTCGGGTCCTGATCGATGGTCGGCACATCGGGCGATGTCGATGCGCGCCCGGGGCGCCGACCCGGCCCCGGTTCGATCGCGAGCGAACGTTTCAGCCGGTCATTCGACCGACGATTCGCCGCACCCACGGCGCGACCAGGGTCACCGTCGGAAACGCGATCGGCCATGTCGTGATGCAGCTGCGCAGCCACTGCGCAGGGAATCGCGCATCGATGCCTTGGTTGATCGCGAGCACGAACGCCGAAACGAGGCCGACCATGATCGCCGAAAGCAGTGCACCGAACAGGATCGGTGCATGACGGGAGGGAATGCGCATCGTGTTTTCTCCTTGGAAGAAGTGGAAATCGCGTGGACAGGTCATGCTTGCCGAAGCAGATGGAGCAGCCAGCCGCTCGCGTGGAGTCCGACGCCGAATACCGCGTGCGTGACGAGACTCTGCACGCGCGCCGAGGTCGGCTTCGGCGTGCGACTCGCGGCGAACCCTGCGCCCATGCCGGGTTGCATCACGAGGAATGGCGCCGCGACGGTCGCGATGCCGACGAGCAACGCAGGCGCGAGCGTTGGCTGTTGCAGCCATGCGGGACCGACGATCGCGAGCAGCAACGCCGCGAACAGGATCCCTGTCAGGTAATGTGCGATCCAGCCGATCGCACGCTCGCCGCGCACCGGTGCGGCCGCCTTGATCGACGCATGCCGCAGCCGCCCGCGCGCGATCCACGCCAACCAGCGACCGACCAGGCCCCAATCCGGCAAGGCGATGCCCGCGACGCGCCTGCGCGCGAGCGCCCAGAGATCGGTCAATGCCGTGGCGCCTGCGCCGATCGCGATCACGTTGGCGAAATACTCCATCCGGGTTTCCTCGATTTGCCGCGTGGACCGCGTGGCGCGCACAATGCCACTTCAAGTCGACTTCAAGTCAAGGGCGGCGATGGACATCGGAGAAGTCGCGCGACGCGCCGGTTTGCCCGCGTCGACGCTGCGCTACTACGAGCAGAGGGGACTGATCACGTCGATCGGCCGGCATGGCCTGCGACGCGTGTTCGACGCGGGCGTGCTCGAGCGGCTCGCACTGATCGCGCTCGGCCGCGCGGCGGGATTTTCGCTCGACGAGATCGCGGCGATGTTCACGCCCGATGGTGGCCCGCGCATCGACCGCCGCAAGCTCGCGACGCGCGCGAAGCAGCTCGACCTCAGGATCCGCAGGCTCGTCGCGCTGCGCGACGGCCTCGCGCATGCGGCCGTGTGTCCTGCGCCGAGTCACCTGCAATGCCCGACGTTCCGTCGGTTGCTGCAGCGCGCGGCGTCGGGGAAGCCGCACGCACGTTCGGCCTCACCGTCCAAGCCACCTGCGCGCGCGCGCCGAGCCCGCGCCTCGTAGGCCGGACGCGCGCAGCGCGGCCGGCTCGTGGTCGCGGCGAAGCGAGAAGCAATAAGCGCCGGCCGGCCTGCGGCCGTCCAGCCTACGAGAGCAGGCGCAGCAGTGCGTTCGCGGCCTCGGTCGATGAGGCGGGGTTCTGTCCGGTCACGAGCCCTCCGTCGGTGACGACGTGCGGCTCGAAGTCGGGCTTGCTCGAATACAGCCCGCCGTGCTCCTTCAACATCTGCTCGACACTGAACGGTACGTCGTCGGCCAGCCCCACGGCCGCTTCCTCGCTGTCGGAAAATCCGGTCACGTGCTTGCCGCGCACGAGCGGCAAGCCGAAGGGTCCGCGTGCGTCGCGCAACGCGGCGAGGCCGTGGCAGACCGCGCCGACCGGCTTGCCCGCGGCATACGCATGCTCGATCAGGTGCTGCGAAATCGTGTCGTCGGCCAAGTCCCAGAGCGGCCCGTGCCCGCCCGGATAGAACACCGCATCGAACGCATGGCCCGCGACTTCGGCGAGGCGGTGCGTGTGCGCGAGCGCACCCTGCGCCTGCGCATCGGCCGCGAAACGCCGCGTCGCCGCGGTCTGCGCGGCGTCGTCATGGCTGCGCGGATCGATCGGCGGTTGCCCGCCCTTCGGCGATGCCAGCACGACCTCGACGCCGGCGTCCTTGAACGCGTAATACGGCGCGGCGAATTCCTCGAGCCACATGCCGGTCTTGTGTCCCGTGTCGCCGAGCTCGCCATGCGAGGTCAGTACCATCAGGATCTTCATCGCAACCCTCCCCGTTCGTCCGCCTGCGTTCTTCCCGATATGCAGCCGCCGCGTGACATGACAAGGTGCGGTCAATCGCCGGCGAGCGCCGGACGCAGCCCGAGCTGGCGGTCGTGCAGGCGCGCCAGCGCGAGTTGCGCGAGGATCGAGCCGCACAGCGCGAGGAACATGTCCCACTGCGTGTCCCAGACATCGCCCTGGGTCGCGAGGTAGGCATCCGCGTCGCCGCCCATGATCAGCGCGGCCCACCATTCGATGAACTCGAAGAACGCGCTGAAGCTGAGGCAGGCGGCGCAGACGAGGTAGAACAACCAGCCGCCCGGGCGCAGCGGGGTCAGCCGCAGCAGCAGTTCGCGCGCGAGGATCGCGGGCACGAAACCCTGCGCGAAATGCCCGAGGCGATCGTAGTGGTTGCGCGCGAAACCGAACGCGTCGCGTGCCCAGTCGCCGATCGGCGTCTCGGCGTAGGTGTACTGCCCGCCGTAGACGAGGATCACCGCGTGCACGGCGAGCAGCCAGTACAAGAGGCGCGTCAAGGGGAATCGCCGGCGCGTGGCGACCAGCAGCGGGATTCCCGCGAGCACCCAGACGATCTCCATGAGCCAGGTCATGCGATCGTTCGGCGCGATCGCCGACCAGGCGAGCACGCCGCCGACGAGCACGAGCAGCCCCGTCGCCTCCGCGCGCCCGCTGCCGACCGCCGGTGCGCGGCCTCGCCATCCCTCCATCGCAACCCCCCTTCGTGCGCTGCGTCATGGATCGCGAACTTAGCGCAAAACACGGCCTTTGCGGCCGAGAAACCCCGATCGCATGCGCGGCTCATGGAAACCGAATGCGGTGGTCGGCGCCAGCCCGCATTCTGGCGAGGAGCCGTCGCGCGCCGCGCGCGCGGCCAGCAACGGAGGACGACATGAACGGCATCCTGCGCGTGATCGCGATCGGCGCCTGCTTCCTGCAGGCAGGCCTCGCCCATGGCGGCGGCGGTTTCGAAGCGACCGGTGACATGAACGTGCCGCGCTCGCACCAGGGTGCCGCACTGCTTCCCGACGGGCGCGTGCTTCAGGTCGGCGGCATCGCGGGGACCGGCAACGTGGTCGGCAGCGCGGAAACCTACGACCCCGCGACCGGCCAGTTCACCGCGACCGGAAGCCTCGCCGATGCACGCATGCGCCCGAACACGGTTGCGCTGGCGGACGGCCGCGTGCTCGTGACCGGCGGCCGCGGTGGCAATCAGGGCGACACGATCTTCGCGAGCGCCGAAGTCTACGACCCCGCGACGGGCCAGTTCACGCCGACCGGCAGCATGACCGAACCGCGTTACGTGACCGCGGTCGCGCGCCTGGACGACGGCCGCGTGCTGTTCGCGGGTGGCTTCAACTTCACCACCGACACGCTCGCGAGCGCGGAACTCTACGATCCGGTCACGGGTATGTTCAGTCCGACCGGCCCGCTCTCCGCACCACGCGATCCCGGCGGCCGCGCGGCGAAACTCGCCGACGGCCGCGTGCTCATCGCAGGGGGCTACGATGATTCCGGGGCACTCGGCACGGCCGAGGTCTACGATCCGGCGACCGGGCAATTCACGTTGACCGGCAACCTCGGCGAACCGCGTGGCGACCATGCGCTCGCGACGCTCGCCGACGGCCGCGTGCTGATCGTCGGCGGACTCGGCAACACGAGCTATCTCGCGCAGGCCGAACTCTACGATCCCGCCACCGGCACCTTCTCGCCGACCGGCAGCCTCGCGCACGTGCGCGCGAATCCGACCGCGACCTTGCTTGCGGACGGCCGCGTGCTGGTCGCGGGCGGCAACGGCAACGTGACCGGCGACCCCAACATCGCGCCCGCCGAGGTCTACGACCCCGTGAGCGGAACCTTCAGTGACGCCGGTGACCTCATCACGCCGAGCATGGGTGGCACCGCGGTGCGCCTGGTCGATGGCCGCGTGCTGCTCGCGGGCGGCTGGGCCGGCATCGAGGACATGCCGACCGCACACGCAGAACTGTTCGTTGCCGGGGCCGGCGACGATCGCATCTTCGGCGACGGTTTCGAGTTGCCGCAGGTCGATCCCGTGCTCGTGACCTACGACGACCTCGCCGAAAGTTTCCTCGGCACGTCCTTCACGCATGAAGGCATCACCTACCGCGACTGCAACGGCATCGGCGGCGTGTTTCCCGACGGCAGCACGTTCGAGCCGGCCGATGTCGGCGACCAGTTCATCATCGAGAACGCGACGCTGTTCTGGAACGACTTCCCGGACTTCGGAAGCGCGCCGAACACGCTGACCTTCGGCTCCAGCTACGTGGTCGGCGACAACCTCTCGATCGGCGCGCTGGTGCGCGCGACGATGGACCTCGATGTGCCTGCGCGCGCGGCCAGCATCGAACTGGCCTACTACGAGAACGGTCCCTGGGGCGGCATCGAACTCCATCTCGATGCGTTGTCGGGCGACAGCGTCGTCGACAGCGACGTGCTCACGATCGCGGGCGGCGGAGACCGCGACAACCCCGCGGTCGCGACGCTCGCGGTCGATGGCGCGGTGTTCGACAGCCTGCGCCTCTACGCGACCTGGCAAGGCCAGCCGACCGCACCGCGCGTGATGATCGACAACCTGCAACTGACGCCGCTGCGTTGAGGGGTTGCACCGTCCTGCCGTTCCCTTCTCCCGCTTGCGGGAGAAGGTGTCCCGCAGGGACGGATGAGGGAAGCTTTCGACTTTCCCGCAGGCACTTGCGGATACGTACGTATGTACGTACATTCGCCCCATGGACGAAGCCCGCCTCACCGCCAACCAGCAGCGCGTGCTCGACTGCATCCGGCGCCATCTGGACCTGCACGGCACCGCGCCGACCCTGCGTGAAATCTCGGAAAATCTTGGGCTTGCAAGTCATAGCTCAGCGCAGGATTATGTAGAGGCGCTGGTCCGCAAGGGCGTGCTCGAACGCCTCCCGCATCACCGTGGCCTGCGCCTCCCGCTTCGCTCGCGGGCGCCGGCGGCAACCTGGCTTCCCCTCGTCGGCCGGGTTGCCGCCGGCAGCCCCCTTCTCGCCACCGAAAACATCGAAGGCCACCACGGCGTCGACCCCGGGCTGTTCCATCCGCGCGCCGATTACCTGCTGCGCGTGGTCGGCTGGAGCATGCGCGATGCGGGCATCCTAGACGGCGACCTGATCGCCGTGCATCGCACCGAAGTGGCCGACGACGGCCGCATCGTGGTCGCGCGCCTCGACGACGAGGTCACGGTCAAGCGCCTCGAACGACGTGCCGGACGCGTGCGCCTGCTGCCCGCCAATCCCGAGTTCGCGCCGATCGAGGTGGACCCCGATCGACAGGCACTCGCGATCGAGGGCCTCTACGTCGGATTGATCCGACCCGCCGGTTTTTCCCCGAAACATCGATGACAAGGATGCAGTGCGATGTTCACGCTCGTTGCGCCTGAAGGCGACCAGGGTTTCTCCGCCGCCGAGCTTCCCCCGATCGCGTTGGCCGACATTCCGCCGCCCGCACCTGCGCAAGCGGACCTGCGCGTCGTGCCTGCTCCGGCGGCTCCCTCCACTGCGCTCGCCGAGGTGTTGCGCGACCCGCGCATCTGGCGGCGCGGCACCGCCGCGCCCGCGACGATCGACGCGCAGCCGACCGGCATCGCCGGACTCGACGCGCGCCTGCCCGGCGGTGGCTGGCCGCGTGGCGCGTTGAGCGAGATCCTGATCGAACAGGACGGACTCGGCGAATGCAGCCTGCTGCTGCCTGCGCTGGCCGCGCTGACGCAGGCACGCCGCCGCGTCGCGCTGGTCGCGCCACCGTATCTTCCGTATGCGCCCGCGCTCGCGGGGGCCGGCATCGACCTCGCCCAGGTCGTGCACATCGACGCCGACGCGGGCGACACCCACTGGACGGCCGAACAATGCCTGCGCGCGGGCTGCTGCGGCGCGGTGCTGAACTGGCTGCCACGCGCGGACTATCGCCAGTTGCGTCGCCTGCAACTCGCGGCCGAGACCGGCGGCGCGATCGGGTTCGTGTTCCGCCCGCTCGCGGCTGCCGCGGAGGCCAGTCCCGCCGCGTTGCGCCTGCGCATCACGATGGCCGCGGACGGCGCGCCGCGCATCGACATCCTCAAATGCCGTGGCCGCCTCGGCGACCACGCGCAGGCGATGCGGCTGCGTGCCTGAGCCGCGAGGCGTGCGTGCTCTGGGCCTGTCTCCGCTTCCCGCAGCTGGCGCTGGACCTGGTCCACGCCGGTACGGATGAAACGGTCCGCCGACGACCGTTCGCGATCGTCGACGGACCCGCGCAGCGCCGCCACGTGCTGCTCGCGAATGCGCCCGCGCGCAAGGCCGGCGTGCAGGCGGGCCAGCCGCTCGCGGGCGCGCAGCTGCTGTGCCCGCGCCTCGCGATCGCGCCACGCGACGAGGCCGCCGAACGCCAGGCGCTCGAAACCCTCGCCGCCCTCGCCTACCGTTACAGTGCCGAGGTCAATCTCGCCGCGCCCGACACGCTGTTCATCGAGGCCGGCGCCAGCCTCGCGTTGTTCGGCGGCTGGCCCGCGTTCGAACGCCGCCTGCGCAGCGAACTCGAGCGGCTCGGCTTCGCGCATGCACTCGCCGCCGCGCCGACGATGGCCGCCGCGCGCGTGCTCGCCGACAGCGGCGCGAACCTCGCGATCCCCGCGCTCGCGCAGCTGCCGCTCGCGCTCGGCGCGGTGCCGCTGGCCACGGGCGGGTTGCCCGCGAAGACCGTCGCCGTGTTGCGCGGCATGGGGCTGCGCACGCTCGGCGAATTGTTCGCGCTGCCGCGCGCCGGACTCGCGCGACGCATCGGCCAGGACGCGCTCGACCATCTCGATCGCATGCGCGGGCTCGCGGCCGAAGCCTGGACGCGCTGGCAACCGCCGCAGCGCTACGAGCGTCGCATCGAATTCGCGTACGGCATCGAGTCGCACACCGCGCTCGGCTTCCCGCTGCAGCGCATGTTGCGCGAGTTCGCGTTGTTCCTCGTCGCGCGCGACGGCGGCGTGCAGCGCTTCGCGCTCGTGCTCGGTCACGAACGTGGCGCGAGCACGCGCATCGAGGTCGGCCTGCTCGCGCCGCAGCGCGACGCCGCCGCGCTGTTCGAACTCGCGCGCGCGCGCCTCGAACGCGTCGAGCTGGTCGCGCCGGTGCATGCGCTCGGCCTCGTCGCCGAGGACCTGCCCGCGCTGTGCCCGCTGCACCGCGACCTGTTCGAAACGAACCGCCAGGAACAGTTCGACTGGCCCGCGCTGGCCGAGCGCCTGCGTGCGCGCCTCGGCGATGCCGCGCTGCGTGGCCTCGCCTGCGCGGGCGACCATCGCCCGGGGCGCGCCTGGCGCTTCGTGCCGCCCGGTGCGGGCAGCACGAAACCGCTGCCGCCGGATGCACAGCGTCCGTTCTGGCTGCTGCGTCGGCCGCTGCCGCTGCGCGGTGGCGCACGCCGCATCCTCGCCGGGCCCGAGCGCATCGAAAGCGGCTGGTGGGACGAAGGCGACCAGCGTCGCGACTACTACATCGTCGAAACCCGTTCGGGCCAGCGCGCCTGGGCCTTCGTCGAGGCGGGCCGCACCGTCGATGCGGGCATGGACGGCTGGAACCTGCATGGCTGGTTCGCATGAACACGCCGCGCCCGCCGAAGCGGCGCCGCCTGCGCGCGCCGCTCGAACCCGACCTTCCGGGTGAAACCGACGACGATCCGCGCAGCGGCCTGCGCAAGGCGCAACGCAGTGCAGTCGCAGCCGTCACCGCGAAACAGGGTGATGGCAATGCACGCGATCCTCGCTCTTCCGCAGCCGCCCGTCCCGCCCGCTACGCCGAGCTGCACTGCCTGTCGAACTTCTCGTTCCAGCGCGGCGCCTCCAGCGCGGCCGAACTGTTCGCTCGCGCGCACGAACTCGGCTACGCCGCGCTCGCGATCACCGACGAGTGCTCGCTCGCGGGCATCGTGCGCGCGCTCGAGGCAGGCACGAAGACCGCCACACACGAGAGCGATCGCGTGAAGCTCATCGTCGGCAGCGAGGTGCAGCTCGCCGATGGACCCAGACTCGTGCTGCTGGTCGCGGATGCGCAGGGGTATTGCGATCTGTGCCGGCTCATCACGACCGGGCGGCGCCGCAGCGCGAAAGGCGGCTACCACCTGCTGCGCAGCGATGTCGAACGGCTCGGTGAAGGCGTGCTCGTGCTGTGGCCGTTGCGCGCGGGCAGCGACATCACGCCGGCTGCGCCCGACGGCGTGCACGAGCCGCGCCCGGACTGGCCTGCGCGTGCGGCCGCGGCCCACGCGCCGGAGTCTGCGCACGCGCGCGACGCAGCCTGGCTCGCGCGCCACTTCACCGGCCGCGCATGGATCGCGGTGGAACTGCATCGCGGCGCGGGCGATCGTCGTCTGCTCGAGCACG
>DAIOWG010000058.1:0-12302 GCA_036758645.1 Dokdonella sp.
CATGATGGCCGACTTCTTCCGGGAGCGCTTCGCGGCAGGCTGAGGCATCGAGCAATAGCAGCGTCAGGCGCTTGTGGCAGGGGCTTCAGCCCCGAGCGTTTCGCGCGAAAAAACCGGGATTGAAGTCCCTCCCGCAAGCGCACCGACTGAAGTCCTCCACGAGGAAGCCTGCCGGGCTTCCCTGAGTTCCGGCGGCTCATCCTGCGAGCACGAAATCCAGCGCTGCGCACACCGCGGCTGCCTGCGCCGCATTGCACTGTTCGGCGCTCGCGCGCGGACTGTCGGGATAGACCTCGGTGGTGGTCTTGTAGCGCGCGTCGGTGATGCCCGCGCACAGGCCGAGCGCCCGCAGCGGATAACGGATCACCCCCGGCGCCACCACCGGCGATCCGATGATCTCGCCATTCGCATCGGCCGGCGCGATGTGGGTGACTTTCTCCACCGCGGCGATCACCGCCTGCTGGAACTCGGGCTGCGGCTGCTCGCTGTCGTCGACGAGGTAGAAGCCGTCGGGAATGCCCTCGGGCTCGAACGGCTTGCCGTCGCGCGCGGCGAGTGCGGGCCGGAACTCGGTCTCGTCGCTGTCGGTGGTTTCGTGCAGGTCGACATGCACGAGCACGCGCTCGCGCCACGGTGCGAGCAGATCCATCAGCGCTGCCGATTCCTGCGCCGGGCTGTGCGCACGAAACGAGCGGTTCGGATCGATCGCATCGGGATTCCAGCGGTGGATGCGCTCGTACGCCCAGGGGCTCACGCACGGCACGACGAGGAGGTTGGCGCGACCCTCGTACGCGGCCGCATGCCGCTCGAGGAAGCGCAGCGCGCCATGCACGCCGCTGGTCTCGTAGCCGTGCACGCCGCCCGTGACGAGCGCGATCGGCAGGTCCTCGCGCCATCGGCGGCTGCGCAGCGCGAGCAGCGGATAGACATCAGGCGCGTAGTCGAGTCGACCGTATTCGACCACGTCGAATCGATCGCGCAACCGATCGATCGCCTCGAGCACATCGACGGCATGGCTGCGCTGCTTGCGCTGGTGCGCGCGCCACTCGGCGACCTCGGCCGCGCCCCAGGGCACGCCGGGCGTTCCGATCGAAGCAGGTTCGGGGGCAGACATGCGCAGGTTCCGGAAGTCAGGCGACGGGAATGCGCAATGTAGCATTCCCGCCGAAGCCGCCGAACCTGCGCAGCGGGCGCTGCGCATCGATCAGCATTCGAGCCCGGCTGGCAACGTGAGTCGCTCGATCGCGATCGATCCCGAGCCGTAGCCGGGCACCTGCGAATCCCACTCGAGCGTGCCGCGGTTGCAGTCGCTGAAGCGCAGCGTGAGGCTTCCCCAGGTCGTGTTCTGCACGCGCGTCGGGTCGAAGTTCGGCGCGAAGCGCCCGCCCGGTCCATCGATCGTGCTCATCGTGAGCGTTGCGTGGTCGCCGTTGATCGGTCCGACACCGCCGATCCAGGCCTGCCCTCCCGAGGGCGCGAACGTGTAGACGAGTGCAACGAGATTCCCGTCGGCGAGCACTTCGAGCCCCATCCCGAGCTGGCCGGTCGCGCCTTCGTCGACCCATGCGCCGGTGAATCCGCGCGTGATCGGGACGCTGCCGGATGACGCAGGCGCCGGAATCAGCGCGATGAAGGTGCCGCCCGAGATCGCGCCGTCGGCGCCGAGCGCGACCACGCCGAGCTCGGCGCCGCTGGCGCGGTCGAAGCGCCGCACGCGGTTGCCCGCGAGCACGAGCAGCGAGCCGTCCGATGCGAGCGCGAGGCCGGTCGGTCTGGCGAGGCCGGTGATCAGCGTGTTCACGTGTGCGCCGGTGTTCGCGTCGAACCGGTAGATCTCGCCGCTGCCCTCGCCGCCGACCAGGATCGTCGCGCCCTCGTCGACGATGCCGCGTGTCTGCCTGAGTCCGGCCGCGCGCGGCGGCACGAACTGCCGACGCACCTCGCCGGTGTTCGGATTCACGCGCGCGACGCTGTTGCTGTCGTACCCGGGCACGTAGACGAGGTCCGCGGCGCTGACGATCATGCCGTTGTCGGAACCGCCGAAACCATTGCCCTCCGGCAGCAGGGTACCGATGACCTGCCCGCTCACGCGGTCGAGTTCGATCACGCTGCCGTGGCCGTAGCTCGCGACGAACACGCGTCCGTCGCGGGCGAACGCGATGCCCGTCGGATCGATGCTGCCGGCGAGCCGCGCGAACACGTCGACGAAGCTGTAGTCGGCATCCCGGCGGTAGCGCTGGATCTGGTCGTTGCCCTCGCTGACGACATAGATCAGTCCGTCGGCGGGGTTGATGCGCACCGCTTGCGCGCCGCGGATGCGGTTGGCGGTGTCCAGCTGGCGCAGGAAGGCGCCGCTGCACGCGTCGTAGATCGCGACGTTGTTGGAGAAGTAGCCGCTGACGAACAGGTGCTCGGCGCAGGCCTGGGCGCGCAGCGCGGGAGCGAACGCGAGGACGGACAGCACGAGGAGGATGCGGAGGAACATGATCGGGCTCGCTGCAGGGGTGACGGACGCGAGCCTGCCTGCGGCCACCGGTCGAATCCTTCGCGAACCGTCCGATCGATCTCCCTTTTTCCTCCGTTCGCATTCGCGCGCTTCGCGATGCGGCGAGACGTTGCATCCGCGCGTCGCGCTGCCGCGGCGGCGCATCCGCGGAGCCAGTCCCGGCCTACCCTCGCCGGCTCCCCCTGCGAGCACGACGACGATGACGCGACCGCTCATGTACTGCGCGACCCTGGTCCTGGCTGCATTCGCGACGCTGCCTGCGCCGGTGCAGGCCGCGCCGCGCGCGCTCGTGGTGCTGTCGTCGATCGACCACGTGCCGGGAGCGCCGAATGCCACCGGCAACTACCTGCGCGAGGTCGCGTGGCCGGTCGTGCTGCTCGAACGCGCGGGGATCGAGGTCGACTTCGGCGCGGCAACGAGGCCTATGGCTTCGAGGCGGACCTCGCGCGCGAGCCGGTCCTCCGGGAATTCGCCGATCGGCACCTGCGCGGCGGGCGCATCGGCGCGGTGCGCGCGCCCCGTACGATCGATCCGGCCCGCTACGATGCGATCGCTTACACCGGAAGCCTCGGCGCCCTGATCGACGTCGCGCGCGACGAGGACATCGCGCGGATCGCGCTCGCGATCCACGCGCGCGGCGGGTGGATCGCGACCTTCGGCCACGGCATCGCGGGCCTGCTGCCGCTGCGCGCGTCCGATGCCACCCCGTGGCTCGCCGGACGCCGCGTCGCGTGCTTCCCGCAACGCGACGACGAAGCGTTCTTCTTCGACGACCTTGGTTGGCGCGATGCGCTGCCGTACCACATCGAGCGCCGCGTGCGCGACGCGGGGGCGATCGTGGTGGAGCCCGCCGGAACCGCACCGCACGTGGTGGAAGAGGGTCGCTTGCTGAGTTCGCAGAACGCCGCCGCGGCCGAGGCGCTCGGCCAGCGGCTCGTCGCGCGCCTGCTCGAGGCGCGTTGACCGATCCGCACGGCGGCGAGGTTCAGCGCAGCGAGCGGAACGCGCGCAGGATCGCGTCCGAGCTCACGACGATGTCGTCGTCGCTGGTCGCCCAGTTCGAGACCGAGAGCCGCAGCGCGGCCACGCCGTGCCAGGTGGTTCCGCTCGCCCAGCAGGTGCCATCCTCCTGCACGCGCGCGATCACCTCACGCGTCAGTGCGTCATCGTCACCGAAGCGCACGAGCACCTGGTTCAGCACCACGTCGGCGAGGATCGCGACCCCGGGTTCGGCGCCGAGCAGTTCCGCGAACCGGCGCGCGTGCGCGCAGCAGCGATCGACCAGCGCCGCCACGCCGTCACGCCCGAGCGCGCGCAGCGTCGCGTAGACCGGAATCCCGCGCGCGCGTCGCGAGAATTCCGGCACCCAATCGACCGCGTCGCGTTCGGCGCCGCGCGTCTGCACGAGGTACGCGGCCGACACCGTCATCGCGGCGCGATGCGCCTCGGCGTCGCGCACGATCGCGACGCCGCTGTCGTAGGGCACGTTGAGCCACTTGTGCGCATCGGTCGCCCACGAGTCGGCGAGTTCGATCCCGTCCGCGATCGCGCTGCGGGCGGCGCTCGCGCGTGCCCACAGCCCGAATGCGCCATCGACGTGCAGCCACGCGCCGTGCGCGTGCGCAATGCGCGCGATGTCGCGCAGCGGGTCGAACGCGCCCGTGTTCACGTTGCCGGCCTGCGCGCAGACGATGACCGGCCCGACGAGCGTCGGCAGCACTTCGGCGAGCCGGTCCGCGCGCATGCGGCCTTGCGCGTCCGATTCGACGCGCACCAGCGCGCGCGTGCCCAAGCCGAGGTAGCGCAGCGCGACGTCGAGCGTCACGTGCGCTTCCTGCGAGGCGACCACATGCACGCGCGGCGCGCCGGCGAGACCGTCCGCTTCCACGTCCCAGCCGGCGTCGCGCAGCACGCCGTGCCGCGCGGCCGCCAGGCAGGTGAAGTGCGCCATCTGGCAGCCGGTGACGAAACCCACGCCGCTGCCGCGCGGCAGGTCGAACAGTTCCAGCAGCCAGCGTGCTGCGACTTCTTCCAATGCCGCCGCCATCGGCGAAATCACGTGGATGCCGGCATTCTGGTCCCAGGTCGACACCAGCCAGTCGGTCGCGAGCGCGATCGGCAACGATCCACCGATCACGAACCCGAAGTAGCGCGGCGCCGCGCACGCCGACGCGCCGCGCTCGGCCGCACCCGCGAGCAGGTCGAGCACTTCGCCTGCATCGTCGCCGCGTTGCGGCAGCGGCGCGTCGAACGCGGCCATCATTTCGTCGCGGCTCGCGCGCGCACCGACGAACCTTTGCGGCAGGTCGCGCAGGAACGTGTTCGCATGCGCGTGCGCGCGCGCGAGCGGGGAATCGAACGCAGGGGTGGTCATCGGGTCGGCTCCAGGCATCGGTGCGGGTTCGCCCCGCCGTCCCGCGACGATAGTGGTTCGGCCGGAGGAAAGGCGCCTGCCGGATGACCGGATTGCGTGCCGTTCCTGCGGCAAGTGCGGCGCCTGGCCCGTCGAACGGCTGCCCGGGTTCGCCATGCCTTCTGGCCTATGGTTTATCGATCTTCGATATCCCTATTATCGCCCAACGATATCGGACCCGGGGAGCCTTCCATGACGCGCATGTCGACCCACGCCCTCGCGGCGGCCCGCCCGGTGATTCGCGGCCTGCGCCTGCTCAACCTGCTCTACGCGCTCGCGCTGCTGATCCTGTTCGGCGTCAGTCTCGTGATCGAGGGCTGGCCGCAGCGCCCGCTCGGATTCGACCTCGTCGATGCGCATCCGCGGCTCGGAGAGGGACTGCGCGCGATCGTGCTGATCGCGATCGTCGGCGCAGGCATCGTGCACGCGATCCTGCGGCGGCTGCTCGCCGTCGTCGACAGCGTGCGCCGCGGCGATCCATTCATCGACGCGAACGCGCGCCATCTCGATGCGATTGCGTGGAGCGTGCTCGCGCTCGAAGTCCTGCGCCTCGGCATCGCGGCGATCGCCTCGGTCGTATGGGAATCGGGTCACGTCGGCGGATTTTCGTTCACGCCGTGGCTTGCCGTGCTGCTGCTGTTCGTCCTGTCGGGTGTCTTCGCGCACGGCGCGCGCATGCGCGCCGACCTCGAGGGGACGGTCTGACATGGCGATCGTGGTCCGCCTCGACGAACTCCTGCACGCGCGGCGCATGACGCTGACCGAACTTGCTGCGCGCGTCGACATCACGCTCGCCAACCTGTCGATCCTCAAGACCGGCAAGGCGAAGGCGATCCGATTCTCGACGCTCGACGCGATCTGCACCGCGCTCGGGTGCCAACCCGGCGACCTGCTCGCGTTCGACCCCACTACACCTGCGGAGGAATGACCCGATGTCGAAGCACCCGTTGATCCGGTTCCTGTCGCCCGACCCGCTCCAGGACGGCGTGCGACCGATCCAGGCCTGGGGCCTGCGCCTGTTCTTCCTGCTGATGCTCGTGTTCGTCGCGCCGACCGCGTGGGGCGCCTTGCTCACGCACGAGGGTGCATGGGATCCACTGCGCGCGGTCGCCATCTCGGTGTGGGCGACCTATCCCGCACTTGCGCTGTTCGGCGTGTTCCGCCCGCTGCGCTGGCTGCCGCTGATGTTCTTCACGATCGGCTACAAGGCGATCTGGCTCGCGTTCGTCGCGTGGCCACTGTGGCAAGCCGGCAGCCTGTGGGGCACGCCGGCCGGCGAGATCGCCGCATCGTTCCTTCCGCTGCCGCTGCTCGTGCTCGTGGTGCCGTGGGGCCATGCATGGCGCCGGTTTTTCGGCGTCGCGCGCGGGCCCGCTGCCGCACGCGCGCGCTAGCGGGCCTGCGCCGCCCGCAGTGCGATGCGGTGCGTCGGGGGTTCATGCGACGCACGATGCGGCCCGCTGATGCCGATCCACGTGGCAGTCACCGCGAGCACCAGCGTCGCGAGCGACAGCACCGGCACCGCAGGCGCAGCTGCAACCCCGTCGCGCGCGTGGTCGAGCAAGTCAAGCACACCGACCCCCCAGGTCGCGAGCAGCACGAAGGTGTAGCCGGCAAAGCGGCCGTGCAGTCGCTCCGCGCGGAACAACGCGTGGAACGCGCACAGCAGCGCCACGCTCGCGAACGCGAGGCCAGTGGCGACGAGCCACGCTGCGGAAGCACGCGTGGCGGCCTGCTGGGTCGACCACGCCGCGTAGTCGGCGATCAGCGCACCGAAGAAGAACGGGATCGTGCCCGCGAGCATCATCGCGTGGAAGGGATGAATCGCGTCGTGATGCGCCGTATCGGCGATGGCAGGCATGTCGGTCTCCTCGTCAAGGTCGGTGCTCGCGCGAATCCCCGCGATCCCGCGCGCCGCTCCCTTCGGAGATGCCGTCGCAACGCCGGCCCTTCAATCGAGTCCGGGTGAGGCCAAAGGCCGCAGCTCGAGCCTGTCGAGTGAAACAGGGTGCGAACGCACCCGGAGCCCATCGAGTGAAGCGGGGTGCGAACGCACCCCGCGCGCGCTGCAGCTCGAAGCGGTAGCTGAACTTGACCAACAGCTGTTCGTCCGCGTCGACGCGGCTGGGCATGCGATCGCCACCGAGGAGTCGGTGGAAGACTTCAACGTCACCCATCTCGGCTTCCAGATCCGCTATCGCTACGAACTTGCGCCGCTTTCAGCCGCGTGCGCCGGCGCGCACCGACTCGCGCATCGCGCCGAACCAACGGGTCAAGGCGCGCTGGAGTGGCGCCTCCCCGTCCTCGACCCAGGCGACGTGTCCGTCCGGCCGCAGCAGGATCGCGGGCGCGTCGAGCTCCGCGCACGCGTCGACCACGTGCTCCACGCGGTCGGCCCAGCCATCGATTCGATGGACGCCGCGCGCGTCGAGCAGCAGCCCGCGTCCGCTTCGCAGCATCGCATGCAGGCGGCCACGCGAAAGTGCAAGATCACGCATGCGACGCCCGACCAGCGGGTGGCTCGCGCCGAAGTCGTAGCGGATGCCCGTCGCGATGATCTTCTCGGTCAGGTGCCGGTTCACCTCCTCGAAATCCATGAGCTCGGCCATCAGCCTGCGCAACGCCTGCGGCCCGGGTTCGGTCGACATGAGATGCATCTGCGCGCGAGCGTTGTCGAGCACGGCGGCGGCGACCGGGCGGCGTTCGATGCCATAGCTGTCGAGCAGATCGTCCGGCGCCCAGCCGGCGATCGCCCCGGCAAGCTTCCAGCCGAGGTTGAATGCGTCCTGCATGCCGAGATTGAGCCCCTGTCCGCCGACCGGCGGGTGCACGTGCGCCGCGTCGCCGGCCAGCAACACCCGGTCGACGCGATAGCGCTCCGCGAGCCGCGTGCCGTCGCCGAATCGCGACAGCCAGCGCGGCGAGTGGACGCCGAAGTCGCGACCGGCGACGTGCACGAGTTGGCGCTGGAACGCTTCCAGCGAAGGCGGCGGTGCGCGGTCGGGCGCGACGCCGTCGGCCGGTACCACGATGCGGTAGAAGCCGTCTCCGACCGGACCGATGCCGAAACGCTTCTGCGACTCGCGGATCGCGAGCATCGCGGGCGCGACCGACTCCCATGCTTCGCCGAGTCTCATCTCGCCGAGCAGCGTGTCCATGCGCGAAGCCTCTCCCGCAAACGCGACCCCGAGTCGCGTGCGCACGATGCTGCGCGCGCCGTCGCAAGCGACCACGTAGCGCGCTCGGAGCGAGGACCCGTCATCGAGCCGTACGCTCACGCACGCATCGTCCCGTGCGATATCCACGACCTCCCGACCGCGCCGAACCACCGCGCCGCGTTCGATCGCGTGCGCTTCCAGCAGTCGATCGGTGATCGGCTGTGGAATGCCGAGCACGCAGGCGTGGCGCGTGTCGAGTCCCGTCGGTGCCGGCTTGTCGATGGCAGAAAAGAATCCACGCAGCGGATGCACCTGGCCACGTTCGAGGAAGCGTTCCAGCAGTCCGCGCTGGTCGAGCACCTCGAGGCTGCGTGCATGCAGTCCCAGCGCGCGCACGACCGGCGACGGCTGCTGCCGCTTCTCGAGTACGAGCACGCTCACGCCGTGCAGCCGCAGTTCGCCCGCGAGCATCGTGCCGGTCGGGCCCGCGCCCACCACGATCACATCGGCGTCCATGTCCGCGAATCCGTCGTCCACCATGCGCCACCTCCAGCCTGGGAAGAGGGCGGCGACTGTCGCGCACGCACCGACGCTTGCCGCAAGCCCCTGGCGCGGCTATAACGTCATGGTGGGATGAAGGCGGTCGGCCGGATGCCCCATCCGGCGTTCCGTACCGCTCGGGCGGCGTCAGTCGCTGGCCAACGGCCACCATGCGGCGATCGATCCGCACGTACGCCACGCGTGCGCGACGTGAGTTTTCCTGGACCCAAGAAAACGTCCGTGCCGTTTCAGCGGCTGCGCGGGACGTCCGCTTCCAGCGCGACGAGATCCTGCAGGCGCGCGGCATCGTCGATCGCGTGTCCGTGCGCCGTGTTGTCGAGGATGCACCACGCGGGCGTCCGTATCCGCGCGTCGCGCGCGAGATCGCGCGCGAGCGCGTGCAGTGCCTCGTCGGCATAGCGGCTGTAGTAAATGCGCGGCGAACCGTGCCAGCGCCGGTAGCTCCAGCCTGCGCGCGGGCTCCCCGCGGGCTGCGCGGCGTCGCTCACCGGTGCGGGATCGGCCGCGACGCGGGCGATCGCGTAGCGCTCCCACAGGCGCGTGACGCGCGGGTCGAACCATGACGCGTGGCGGGGCTCGCAGGCGATGCGCGCATCGCAACGCCGTCTCAGCATCGCGAAGAATCGGTCGGCCACGCGTGCGTCGAAAGCCAGGCTCGGCGGGAGCTGCGCGAGCACGCCGCCGAGCTTCGAACCGAGTCCCGCGACCGACTCGAAGAACGCGTCGAGTGCGCCCGCGGTGCCGTGCAGGCGTGCGTCATGCGTGATCGTCCTGGGCAGCTTGGCCGAGAACAGGAAGCCCGCAGGCACGCTCGCGGCCCAGCGTTCGAATGTCGACGGCCGATGCGGGCGATGGAAGGTCGAGTTGATCTCGACCACGTCGAAACGCGTCGCATAGCGCGCAAGATGGCTGGCCGCGTCGTCGAACAAGTGGCCGTGTTGCGCGGGAATCGACCATCCGGCGCAACCGATGCGTACGCGCGGCGGGCGCGCGTTCACAGCCGTTCGCATGACAAGGCGCGCAGCACCCGTTCGTCCCGCCGCAGGCGGCGTTCCAGCCGCTGCCTGGATGCACGCCACCCGTCACGATCGAGCGACTCGACCATCACCTCGAGCAGCACGAGATCGTCGCGCTGGCGATCCGGGCCATCGTCCCGGAGTCCGGATGCGGGCGCGCGCTGCCAGCTCGTGACGCCTCCGGACGGCGCGACGCGTTCGTCGCGCCGCTCCACGTACAACGCAAGCGGGAATGGGCGTCCATCGTTGTCGCGCAGCGGAAGCAGGAACTGGACAAGTTGCATCGGATCGGCCGCGTCATCGCTGCGGACACGCTGCAACGACGCGCTTTAACCGCCGCTGACGCGTGCGCCGCTCCCGACGGACACCCTCTCGCGCGTCACGCTAGCCGGGGTACTGCAGCGCCAATGCGTCGTCGCGTTCGCGCGCGGCCACCGCGGCCGGCCGCTGCGCATGCCGCTGCGCGAACGCGGCGAATGCGGGTCGGGACTCGATCGCGCCGGTCTGCAAATAGAAGCCGAGCAGCGATGCCATGTACAGGTCCGCCGCGGTGAAATGATCGCCGGCGAGGTGTTGCCTGCCCTCCAGCGCCTGCTCGAGCACGCGCAGCACGTCATCCTCGCTGCCGTAGCCTGCCCCGCGCGCGGGTGCGAACACACCGGTGTACTTGGCCGTGACCATCGCCTCGGTGGGGCCTGCAAGGAAGAACAGCCAGCGGTAGTAGCTGCCGCGCTCGCGCGATCCTGCTGGCGGCGCGAGGCGCCGGTCGGGTACGAGGTCCGCAAGGTAGGCGCAGATCGCGGCGTTCTCCGTCACCACCAGATCACCGTGGCGGATCGCGGGCACCTTGCCCATCGGATTGATCGCGAGGTACTCCGGCGCCTTCATCGTGGTTCCGAACTCGAGGATCCTGTCTTCGTACGGCAGCCCGGTTTCCTCGAGCATCCAGCGCGCGAGGCGGCTGCGGGAAAGAGGGTGGGTGTAGAACACGAGCTTGTCGGTCATCGCGATCGTCCTGCAGGGGAAGGATTCCCAGTGTGCCCGGGCATACTGACAGGATGTGTCAGCAGTCTTCGGCAGCCACGGCGCGATCGAATGCGACGCGCAGCAGCGGACACGTTCGCGTGCAGCCCATCCCATGCGGTTGCACGATCGGGTTTTGACCGACACATGACGGCCGTCACACATTGCCGTGGCCTCCGCGCACGGCGCACGCCGTGGGATCCGGCGGGGAATGTCGATTGCGCCGGGATCCTCGCGGCGGCCGCGCGGGTGGCCACCCGCGCGCGCACTCCCCCAACCCATCCGCCAAGGGAGACACGATTTGAACCTCATTCAGAAGCTCGGCACCGTCGCGCTCGCGAGCCTTGCATGCACGGTCGCGACCCAGGGCCGCGCGTTCGCGCAGTCGCTGCCACCATTCGACCTCGCCACCTACGATCCCGCGCCGGGTCCATCGCCGTGGGGTGCCGCGGACACCGCGGGCGCGAGCAACACGCAGACGCCGGCAAAGGTCTACGAAGCGGTGCTGCGCATCGCGACCGGACGCAGCTTCCGCCTCGCGCACGAAGTCGAGAGCGGGATGCCGACGTTCCCCGGCGCGAGTCCGCCATTCGAACTCGAGCGGCTGCCGCCGATGCAGCTGCTCGACCAGATGACGATCGCGGAGCAGTTGCCGTATGCGTTCCCGATCGGCCAGCTCGGCACGCAGGTCGACGCGCTGAATCACTTCGGGCACCTGCCGCACCCGGCCGCATCGTTCGACGACGCGGTGTTCTACAACCAGGTCACGGGCGCGCAGCTGCTTGCGGGCGTCGGTCCCGGCCAAGCCTACGCCCGCCTCGGCGTGGAGCAGCTCAAGCCATACTTCACGCGCGGCATCCTCGTCGACGTCGCGCGGCACGCCAACGGCGGGCATGCGCTCGCGGCGGGCCAGGAAGTCACCGCCATGATGTTCGTGCAGGCGCTGTCGGCACAGGGACTCGGACTCGGCGACATCCGCAACGGCGATGTCGTGGTCGTGCGCACCGGCCATGGCGAGAAATGGCACCTCGGGACCGGCGGCGTGGATGCGGACGGCGTGTTCCATCCCGGCTACTACCTCGATGTCGTGCCGGGCATCGGTCCGACGTTCGCGGCGCCCGGTATCGGACTCGAAGTCGCCGTGCTGCTCACCGGCCGCGGCGTGGCCGCAGTCGGCGCCGATGCGCCGTTCGTCGAGGTGCAACCGAACGCCGTCACGCCTGCGGGCGTGCCGTTCCCGGTGCACAACCACCTGCTCGCCAGGAGCGGCGTGCCGCTGATCGAATCGATGCACCTCGATGACGCCGCCGAATTCGCGGCCGAACGTGCGGCAGACATCGCACCCCTGCCGCCGCTGATGCGCAAGCTGCTCAACCCGTACGTCTTCGCGTTCTCGATGGACCCGATTCCGGTCGTCGGCGCGTCGGGCTCGACGGTTGCCCCCAAGGCGATCTTCTGACGACGCATCGCGGCGCAGCCACGCGTCCCACGACGCCGGCACGCGCGTGCGTGGGGCGCATGGCACTGGCTCGCGCGACAGGCGTCTTGCAGTCGGCGATCCGGGGTGCAAGGCTTGCGCAGTCGGGGGTTCGTCGTGCTCGGCGTCCCGGAAGGACTCTCGAGCG
>DAIOWG010000059.1:0-8364 GCA_036758645.1 Dokdonella sp.
GACGAGATCGCGGTCGGCTTCGGCCGCACCGGCACGTTGTTCGCGTGCGAGCAGGCCGCGATCGCGCCGGACTTCCTGTGCCTGTCCAAGGGCCTGACCGGCGGAACGCTGCCACTTTCCGCCGTGCTCACGACGCCGCGCATCTACGAAGCGTTCTATGCCGAGCACGCGGCCGGGAAGGCATTCCTGCATTCTCACAGCTATACCGGCAACCCGCTCGCGTGCCGCGCCGCGCTCGCGACACTCGCAGTGCTGCGCGAAGAACCCGTGCTCGAACGCAACCGTGCACTCGCGGCGCACCTCGCCGCGCGCCTCGCGCCGCTCGCCGGACATCCGAACGTCGCCGACGTGCGCCAGACCGGGATGATCGCGGCGATCGAACTGGTGCAGGAGCGTCGAACGCGAACGCCGTTCCCGCCCGCCGAACGCCGCGGCCTGCGCGTCTACCGCCACGGCCTCGAGCGCGGCGCGGTGCTGCGACCGCTCGGCAACGTCGTCTACTTCATGCCGCCGTACTGCATCACGCCCGACGAGATCGACTTCATGGTCGACGTCGCGATCGAAGGCATCGATCTCGCGGTCAGGTGAAGTGAAAGCCTCCAACATCGAGTCCACGGAACATGTCGGGGAAAAGCGCGGTCCTCGATCGTTGCCTTCATGTTCGCATCCGTCGTGCTGCAATCGTTCGCCTTCGGCTTGCGGTTGGCGCTGCATTACACTTTCGCCATGCGCATTCCCCGCATCTTCGTTCCGCATCCATTGCAGCCCGGCCGCGACGTCGAGCTGCCGGCGCAGGCCGGCGAGCACCTCGTGCGCGTGCTGCGGCTCGAGCGCGGCCATCCCCTGCGGTTGTTCGACGGGCACGGGCGTGAATACGAGGGGGAGATCGCGACGCTCGGCAAGCGCGCGGTCGGTGCGCGCGTGCTCGCGGAGATCGCGGTCGCGGACATCGAAAGTCCACTGCGGATCACGCTCGCGCAGGGCATCGCGCGCGGCGAGAAGATGGACTGGATCCTGCAAAAGGCGACCGAGCTCGGCGTCGCGCGCATCGTGCCGCTGGTGACGCATCGCACCGAAGTCAGGCTCGATGCCGAGCGCGCGCCGAAGCGCCTCGCGCACTGGCAGGCGGTGCTCGCTTCGGCCTGCGAGCAAAGCGGGCGCAACCGCATCCCGGGGCTCGCGGAGCCGGTGAAGTTGCACGAGTGGGCCGCCGGACTCGGCGAAGACGCCGGGGTGCGCCTCGTGCTCGATCCGCGGCGCGGGGTGCGCACACGCGAACTCGAGGTCCAGGCGCACGCAACGCTCGTCGTCGGCCCCGAAGGCGGCCTGTCGGAGCAGGACCTCGCGACGCTCGCGCAGGCCGGCTTCCGTGGCCTGCGCCTCGGCCCGCGCATCCTGCGTACCGAAACCGCGGGCCTCGCCGCGATCGCCGCACTGCAGGCGATCCACGGCGACGCCTGAACGACGCGGCGACCGCGCGTCGCCGTGACGCAGCGCGCCGGCCGTCCTCTCCACTTCCCGGCGCCGCACCCGGATAGCCGGCGCTGCGACGCATCGGTGTGTCCCGATCCGTCCCGTTCCCGCGATGGAAGAGGTCGTGGCGTTGCTGCATGCCGGAATGGCCCGGCGCCGGCACCGACCCATCCGACCGACGGGAGGCTCGCATGCGTCATCAGGGAAGTCCCTTCACCCTTGCCGTCGCGCTGGTCGCGGCTGCCTCCAGCTGCGACGCCAGCGGACTGACGCGACCGGCAAGCCAGGCCGAACGCGAGGCCGCAGGGCTCGACGATCCCGATACGGTGGTGCTGGTGCAGTCGCATCGACCGGGCGAGGGCGGCACCCGCGCGCCCGCAATCGGGTTCGACTACCAGACCCGCATCGGGACGGCATTCGTCGGCCGATCCAGTGGGTATGCCTGGACCGGCGAACCGCCGAGCGTCGCCTGCACCAGCGGCACGACCGAGATCTTCGCCAGCGCCACCCTCGACCTGCCCGATGGCGCGCAGATCCGCTACGTCGACACCTTCGGCTTCGACTCGGACGGGTCCAACGACCTCCGGACGTTCCTCGTGTCGCTGTGCCAGGGCACGTATGAAGCCGGTGAACCCGTCTACGTGCTCCACGGCGACGTCCAGAGCAGTGGCAGCCCGGGCAACTTCGTGTCGATCATCGACCTCGACGCCGATCCGCTGCCGGTCAGTCGCGGATCCTGCAAGTACATCGTGCGTGCGCGCTTCGCGGCGCTGGAACAGTGCGTCGGTGGTTCGATTTTCCTCGACAAGATGCGCGTCGGCTACACGACGCCCTGACCCGGAGCCGACCATGACCTTCCTGCATCGGAGGCTCCTCGCCTCATTCCCGGCAGGCGCGCTCCTGCTGTCGATCCTGCCGTCGGCCAGCGCCGGCGTGGCGCCGGGCCTGGACGTGCGCAGCATGAATGCCCGCTCCGGACACGGCACCTCCAGCCATGTGCGCATGGGACGCAACGGCAACTTCGGCCTGGTTTGCAACGAAGGCATCAGCAGCGGCACGCGCCGCGCGGTGCACATGATCGACGTGCCCGCCACCCATGTGCTCGTCGACGTGGCGATCCATGGCGAGGACGTGGCGATCTCGCACGATCTCCACTTCCGCCTGCGCCAGACCTGCCAGCCCTACCTCGTTGGCGGCGTTCCGGACACTAGCACGATCGCGGAGGGCACCACGGCGGGCGCGGATGGCTTCTACACGGTCGTGCTGAGCAGCGACGGATCCGTGCCTTCGAACAACCTCTGCGCCTACTTCCTCGAATCGCGTTTCGCGGACGACAACGCCGCCTGCGCATCGGCGGAACTCGACATGACCAGCATCCGCATCCGCATGCTGGATCCGGACGTGATCTTCCGCGACGGCTTCGAACCCTGAGGAGCACCTGATGAAGATCACGACCTGCATCGTTCTGGCTGGCGCAATGCTCGCGCTTGATGCCCACGCCGGTTCCCACGCCGAACCCGTGACCGATCCCGCCGAACTCGCCGCGCTCGGGCTGCCTCCGGATGCCATCGGCGCCATGCGCCTCGTCGGCAGCGCAGGCGCGCCCGCAGTACCGCGCGGGAGCGGCACCCCGCATGCCGTCACCGGCGACGACTTCAAGATGGCATCGAGCGACTCGGCTTACCATACCGATGGCCGCAGCCACCTCTGGTGCCCCGCCGGCGAGTCCTTCCGGATCGCATCCGCGGCGATCGACGTGCCTGCCGGACGACGCTTCGCCTACCTCGACCTCTGGGGAGTCGACGAATCGGCCACGAACGACATCACGGCCATCCTCTACTCGACATGCCATCCGCCAGGCGGCCCCGGCGGCCCGTCGAACATGGTGCTCGCCAGCGTGACATCGGACGGCGCCCCCGGTGCATTCTTCGCCTACGCGACGATCCCGGACCACGCGGCGGACCCCGCGCATTGCACCTACAGCATCAACCTGCTGCTCGGGGCGAGCGGCACCTGCGAGGGCACGGCGCTGGTGCTCCACAAGGTGCGGGTCGTTTCCGACTGAGGCGCGCACGATGGACGAGGGTCCAATCCAAACGCGTCGACACGGAACACCCGAACCGTGCTTGAAGTCGGAGAATCCGGTCTTCGTGTGTCTGGCATGCGCGGTTCGATCTTCCGACGCGGCTCACGCTTCGGCTCGACTTCGATATCCGGTGACACTTTCGGTTGGCTTCTTGCGATCTCCAGGGTGAAGGCGATGCTGCCCCGCTACCGGAAAGCCGATGAAGATGCCTCTCGTGCCGCTGGCCGCCCTCGGACTCGCCCTTGCGATGCAGTCGGCACGCGCCGACACATGGTCGGTCGGGCCCGATGCCGCTTGCACCCACGCCGACCTGCAGGCAGCGATCAATGCCGCGCGCCTCGTGCCGGCTGGCCCGCACCTGATCAAGATGAGCGCGGGCGAACGCCTGCTGACGACCGAAGTCTTCGCGACCGACCCGGCCAGCGACCTGGTGATCGAAGGCGGGTATGCGAGTTGCGACGCCGCGTTGCCGGATGAGGATGGCCGCACGGTCCTGCGTCAGACCGCCACCACGCGGTTGCTCAGGGTTGCCAGCAGCACGGCCAACGGTCGCCGATATTTCACCCTGCGTCGACTCACGCTGACCGGCGCCAGCGCGCCCACGAATCTTGGCGGAGCCGTATTGGCGCAAGACCGCGCCAGCCTCGTCCTCGACCGGCAAACGCGCATCGAGGGCAATCGCGCGGCGCACGGAGGCGGTGTCGCTCTGCTCGGGACGGCCGAGCTCGCGACCACCGAAGTCATCCTGACCGGTGGTTCGAGCATCAACGACAACGAGGCCACCGATCCCCTCGGCATGGGAGGGGGCATCTACATCCGCGGCTACGGCACCGCGCGGTTGATTGATGGACAAGTCAGCAACAACCTTGCGCGCTGGGGCGGTGGCGGCGTCGCGCTCGACCACTGGGGCACGTTCGCCGCGGCCCTGCATGTCAATCCGCCCGCGAACCCCGATCCCGATTCGCCCGTCGTGCTCTCGGGCAATGTCGCGGGCGGGGAAACCTTCTCGGCCGGCGAAGGCTTCGGTGGCGCGATCTACAGCAACATGGGCCGCATCGACATCACGGCGCCCGACGTCGGCCTGTTCACCACCCTGCTGGTGCAGAACCAGGCGAACCACGGCGGCGCCGTTTATGTCCACGGCCCCGCGTCGGACACGCATGTCACCTACGTCGACATCCGCAATGCGTGGGTGGCCGGCAACATCGCGCGCGGCAAGGGCGGCGCGTTCTACTCGCGCAATCGGGTCCAGTGGCAGGTCAGCCATTCCACCCGCGGCGACTGCCTGCTGGGTGGGCAGGCGTTCCCGTGTTCGGTCATCGCCGGCAACGAGGCACGCAATGAAACCACGCCGGGACAGCGCGGCGGCGGCGTGGGCTACATGACCAACAGCGTCGGCACGCCCGGGGGCACGTTCCGCTTCTTCCGCACGTTGTTCAGCGACAACGACGACGTCGACGGCAGCGCCGCGATCGCCGTGGCCTACTACGACAGCGCGCTGATCTTCGAACGCTGCGCATTCTTCGGCAACCGCGCCGGCAGCAGCGGTGGCGTCCTGCTCGCGAACGCCGCGGGCATGGACACGCATTTCGCCTACAACACCGTGCTCGGCAATGACGTCGACTCGATGTTCTCGATGGACGGCGGCACCCTGCGCACCCAGGGCAGCATCCTGTGGCACCCCGGACAACCGATCTGGTCGGCGACGAACGGCGCCAGCATGCTGCACGAAGCCTGCCTCATCGCCCACGACGACGCGGACCTGCCCGCTGGCGTCACGGTGGTCGAACCCGACCTCGATGCGCGCCTCGCGCCACGTGGGGGTTCGCCCGCGATCGACCATTGCGACGAACGCGGGCTCGTGCCGATGGTCGACCTGTACCGGCAGGAGTCGGGCCATGACGCCGCTGGCGTGCAGCAGGTGTACGGCCACCACGACCTCGGCGCGGTCGAGAACCGCGACATCGTGTTCTTCGGCGGATTCGGCACGCGCTTCGCGAACTAGTGGCGCGCCCTGCCGCCACGCCCCCCGGCACCGACGACACGCGTCGGCGAACGCGCGACGCGCTAGTCCGACGCGAGCGCGTTCGCCACCCGCTTGCGACTACTTGAAGATTTCCTTGTTCTTCGCGTAGCCGATCGCCTGCTGGCGCGTGACGATGCCGCGCTTGACCATGTCCTGCAGGCACTGGTCGAGCGTCTGCATGCCGTGCTGGCTGCCGGTCTGGATCGCCGAATACATCTGCGCGACCTTGTCCTCGCGGATCAGGTTGCGGATCGCGGGGATGCCGACCATGATCTCGTGCGCCGCGATGCGGCCGCCGCCGACCTTCTTCAGCAGCGACTGCGAGATCACCGCGCGCAGCGACTCGGACAGCATCGAGCGCACCATCGGCTTCTCGCCGGCCGGGAACACGTCGATGATGCGGTCGATCGTCTTCGCGGCCGAGCTCGTGTGCAACGTCGCGAACACGAGGTGGCCGGTCTCGGCCGCGGTCAGCGCGAGCCGGATGGTTTCGAGGTCGCGCAACTCGCCGACCAGGATGTAGTCGGGGTCCTCGCGCAGCGCCGATCGCAGCGCTTCGTTGAATCCGTGCGTGTCGCGATGCACTTCGCGCTGGTTGATCAGGCACTTCTGCGAGGTGTGCACGAACTCGATCGGATCCTCGACCGAGAGGATGTGCCCGTACTCGTTCTTGTTGACGTGGTCGACCATCGCGGCGAGCGTGGTCGACTTGCCCGAACCGGTCGGGCCGGTCACGAGGATCAGGCCCTGCGGCTGCTCGATGAGTTCCTTGAAGATGCGCGGGCAGCCAAGGTCCTCCAGCGTGAGGACTTCGGACGGGATCGTGCGGAATACCGCGCCCGCGCCGCGGTTCTGGTTGAACGCGTTGACGCGGAAGCGTGCCAGGCTCGGAATCTCGAACGAGAAGTCGACCTCGAGGAATTCCTCGTAGTCGCGCCGCTGCTTGTCCGACATGATGTCGTAGATCAGCGAGTGGATCTGCTTGTGGTCGAGCGCCGGGATGTTGATGCGGCGGACGTCGCCATCGACGCGGATCATCGGCGGCAGGCCCGCCGAAAGATGCAGGTCGGACGCCTTGTTCTTGACGGAAAACGCCAGCAGCTCGGCAATATCCATGGCTCTCCCCGGGGAATGCGCGGCACCGCTGCGGCACCGTTTGCGGCAGTATAGCCCGGACAATTCCAGACAGTGCGCGACCTTGCGATGGATTTCTGCGAAGCAGCCTATGGTTCCGTGACTGCCCGAATCGCGGCCGCCGCGAGCGTCGCGAAGTGCGCCGGCGTGCGCCTGCTCGCGGTCTCCAAGGGCCAGCGCGCGGACGCCGTGCGCGAGCTCGCAGGCCTCGGCCAGCGCGCATTCGGCGAGAACTACGTGCAGGAGGCGATCGCCAAGCAGGACGAGGTGCTCGATCCCGCGCTCGAATGGCACCTGATCGGCCCGCTGCAGTCGAACAAGTGCCGTGACGCCGCGCTCCGCTTCGACTGGGTGCAGAGCCTGGACCGTGGCAAGCTGGTCGAGCCGCTGGCGCGCCATCGGCCTGACGGGCGCGCGGCGCTGAACGTGCTCGTGCAGGTCAACGTCGATGGCGAGCCCGGCAAGTCCGGCTGCGCACCCGACGAGATCGATGCGCTCGCCGCCCTCGTCGCGCAACATCCGAAGTTGCGCCTGCGTGGCCTGATGGCGATACCGACCCCGTGGCCGGAGGTCGTGAGCCGGCGCCCCGCGTTCCGGCGCATGCGCGCGTTGTTCGAGCGCCTGGGCGCGGCGCATGCAGGCATCGACACGCTGTCGATGGGCATGTCCGACGACTTCGAGCTCGCGATCGCCGAAGGCGCGACGATGGTGCGCGTCGGCACCGCGCTGTTCGGCGCACGACCCTCGCGCTGAGTGCTTCGCGACGCCGGGCGCAACACCGTCCGAATCGATCCGGCTATGCTGTAGCGGGCCCCCGATCGCGAGCCGGCACGATGCTTTCCGAATCCCGAATCCCGCAGCAACAGGCGCGCATCGCATTCATCGGTGGCGGAAACATGGCGCGCAGCCTGATCGGCGCGCTCGCGCGCGGCGGCGCAACGCACGCGTCCATCGTGGTGGCGGAGCCCAATCGCGACCTGCGCCAGGCACTCGCGCGCGACTTCGGCGTGGACGTGCACGACAACGCCGCAGCCGCGGCGGAAGGCGCGGGCGTGCTCGTGCTCGCGGTCAAGCCGCAGGTGATGAAGCCCGTGTGTGCCGAGATCGCTGCAGCGGTTGCACGCTCACGGCCGCTGGTGGTCTCGATCGCGGCTGGCATCCGCATCGCGCAGCTCGCAGGCTGGCTCGGCACGCGCGGCCTCGCGATCGTGCGCGCGATGCCGAACACGCCTGCGCTGGTCGGTGCCGGCGCCACCGGCCTGATCGGCAATCCGCAGGTCGATGCCGAACAGCGTGCCCAGGCCGAACGCATCCTCGGCGCAGCCGGTACCACCGAATGGATCGGTCGCGAGGAACTCATGGACACCGTCACCGCGCTGTCGGGATCGGGGCCGGCCTATTTCTTCCTGCTGGTCGAGGCGCTCGAGGACGCAGCCTTCGCGCAGGGCATGCCGCGCGAAACCGCGCGAGCACTCGCGGTACAAACCTGCCTCGGTGCCGGCCGCATGCTCGCCGAGGAAGGCGAACCGCCCGCCGTGCTGCGCGAACGCGTGACCTCGCCAGGCGGCACCACCGCAGCCGCGCTCAACACGTTCGCCGCAGGCAACCTGCGCGGCCTCGTCACCGATGCGGTGGCCGCCGCGAC
>DAIOWG010000059.1:8464-10592 GCA_036758645.1 Dokdonella sp.
CGTTCGCCGCAGGCAACCTGCGCGGCCTCGTCACCGATGCGGTGGCCGCCGCGACTGCACGCGGACGGGAACTGTCCGAGCAGTATTCGTGAGGCACGACCGGCGACCGAACCGCGACGCGCACGAAGGACAGATCAACCGATTGGACCACGCAGCACGCAGAGCACACGGAGAATGCACCGCACCGAGCGGAGGCGCCTGCCGCAGGTCATCGCGTGGTCGGCGAAACCCCGCACGCGGCGGCGAAGTGTCGCGGCATGGAGGCTGATTTTCCCCGCTGCGCTCCGTGTGCTCCGTGTTTCGATCGCGCGCTCCTCCGATCCGCCCCTTCATCCGAACCAGTCCAGGACTCAACGATGGGTTACTTCGCGAACGCCGGCCAGATCCTCGTCAACTTCGCGTTCGGCGCGCTGGTCGCGCTGGTGGTGTTGCGCGTGCTGCTGCAGCTGGTGCGGGCGAACTTCTACAATCCGGTGTGCCAGTTCCTGTACAAGATGACCAATCCGGTGCTGATGCCGCTGCGCAAGGTGATTCCGGCGTGGCGCAACCTCGATGTCGCCGGCGTGCTGCTTGCGTGGTTGTTGACCGTGCTCAAGCTCGTGCTGCTGTACGCGCTGGCGGGGCAGCGCGTCGGCCTCGCGGGCCTCGCCGTGATGGCGTTCGCCGACCTTCTCGACTTCGTGCTGATGCTCTACCTCGGGCTGATCCTCGTGCAGGTGCTGTTGTCCTTCATCAGCGTGGAACGCAGCAACCCGATCGTGCCGCTCGTCTACCAGCTCACCGAACCCGTGCTCGGACCGATCCGCCGGCGCCTGCCCTCGCTCGGCGGCATCGACTTCTCGCCGATGCTGGCCTGGCTCGGCATCCTGCTCGCGCGCGTGCTGCTGGTCCAACCGATCCTCGACGCCGGACGCAGCCTCGCCCTTGCGCCCTGAACACACCGCGGCTGGTCGCGGCGGACGCGCCAGAAGCGCAAGCTCCGGACTCGGAGCACAGCGAGCCCGACGGGGAAACACCGGATCTTTCGGGCGGTCCACGCGTCGGTCTTTTCCGGGCCACGTGCGCCGCCTGCTCGGCATGCCCCGGGTTTCAGGCGCTTGATTCGCCACGCGCACGCCCTGGAGATCGCAGCGCCCAATCGGCGATGATGCGGTGGAGGGCATCCAGGCCGTCGAAGAGCGCGGCGGGACCCGGCTGCAGGATCAAGGGGGACTTGATCTCGTGCAGCTCGCGGTCGCGCACCGCGGGAATCGCATCCCAGCCCGCGCGCGCAGCGACACGGTCGGGGCGGAACTTCTTGCCGCACCAGGATCCGATGATGATGTCCGGCGCACGCCGCACGACTTCGCCGGCGTCGGCCAGGATGCGGTCGCGCGCGAGCGGCATCGCGGCGCGTTCCGGGAAGAGGTCGTCACCGCCCGCGACGCGCACGAGTTCGGCGACCCAGCGGATGCCGGTGATCGGCGGTTCGTCCCATTCCTCGAAGTACACGCGCGGTCGACGCGGCAAAGCGCGCGCCGCGGCCTCGACCGCGGCGAGATGCGCGCGTGCGTCGCGCACGAGCTGCGCGGCGCGTTCGCCCGCGCCGACCAGTGCGCCGAGGCGCAGGATGTAGTCGAGGATGCCCTCGACGCTGCGATGATTCGCGATCCAGACTTCGATCCCGGCCTTGACGAGATCGCGTGCAATGTCGGCCTGGATATCGGAAAAGCCGATCGCGAGATCGGGCTCCAGCGCGAGGATGTCGCCGGTCTTCGCGCTCGTGAAAGCCGAAACCTTCGGCTTCTCGCGCCGCGCACGCCGCGGTCGCACCGTGAATCCGGAGATTCCGACGATGCGCGCGTCCTCGCCGAGCGCGTACAGCACCTCGGTCGGTTCTTCGGTGAGGCAGACGATGCGGCGTGGGCCGATGGCGTGGTTCATCGCTGGATTGTCGCCCGGATTCGGGCGGGTGCGCGCGCGGCGTGCGCACCGGCGCTGATCGGTGCCGTGCGCTGCCGCGGCAACCGCCCCCCCCCCAAACCCCGCCGTTCGCGCTAAGAGCGGACGCCATTGGTATCAGATCAAAAAAAAAGATGAGACATGTCGTCTTCGATGATAGCTGGACTCTGCTTTTTGTTCTGTGTAA
>DAIOWG010000059.1:10602-12288 GCA_036758645.1 Dokdonella sp.
CCGGCGCTGATCGCTTCCGCGGCGACGGCCCCGGCCCTTCGGTTCGCGCCGAGCGCAGCGACCGTTTCCCCTTCCGTTCGCGCTGAGCGCAGCGACCGAAGGGAGCGGAGTCGAAGCGCATGCTGCGATGTCGCCTCGGCTGGCCCTTCGACTCCGGCCTTCGGCCTGCGCTCAGCGCGAACGGAGTGGAGGGTGGCCGTTCGCCGCGGCAGCGCACGGCATCGATCTGCGCTCACGCAAGCGGAAGCCACACCGCGTCGACGAAGATCGCAGGCACTTCCCATGGATGGTGTGGACGGATGCCCTCGTCGATGATGCGCCGCAGGCGCGCGTCGTCGCGCGCGATGCAGAACTCGATTCTCACGCTGTCGCCGTGCTCGAGTTCGCCACGCGTGCCGAGCGTCGGCCGTGCGCCGTCGAGTGGACGGAACTGTTCCGATCCGGTCGCCGAGGTCCACGCGACGTGGGCGTAGTCGCCGATGCGCAGCTCGTCGATCGCGCAGACGCCGTCGATCACGCGCCGCGCATGCGCAGGCGGCACGAACACGCAGACGCGGTAGACGGGGACGAGCTCCATCGCCTCAGGGGTAGAGCATGCGTCGCGTCCAGCGACCGTCGGCGAGTTCGTAGCACTGGCGCTCGTGCAGGCGAAAATCGGCGCCGTACCAGAACTCGATGCGCACCGGCGCGACCACGTGGCCGCCCCAATGCGATGGCCGCGTGACTTCGGCGCCGTCGAAGCGGCGCTCGACCTCCGCGAGCCGCCGTTCGAACGTCGCGCGCGCATCGAGCGTGCGCGACTGATCGGAGGCCCAGGCGCCGAGCTGGCTGCCGCGCGGACGCGTCGCGAAATAGGCATCCGATTCCGCCTCGGGCAGGCGCGAGGCACGACCTTCGACGCGCACCTGCACGCCACTGCGCAGGGTCTTCCAGTGGAAGCAGAGCGCGACGGATGGCTGCGCCGCGAGCTGGGTACCCTTGTCGCTCTCGAAGTTGGTGAAGAAGCGGAACCCGCGCGCATCGAATCCCTTCAGCAGCACGACGCGCGCCGACACGCGCGTGTCGACCGCGGTCGCCAGCGTCATCGCGGTGGGCTCGGGGTCCGCGGCTGCGCGCGCGTCCTCGAGCAGCGCGCCGAACGTCGCGAGCGCCTCCTGATAGAGTGGGTCGACCGCAGGATTCGCGCTCAGGTCCGTCATGCGCCGGGATGCTAGCACGCAGTATCGGTTCCCCGACGACATCGTCGATGCGGTACTCGCCGCGCTCGCTGCTCCCACGCGAGCGCGGCGCGACCGGCCCTTGCTGGTCGGCCTGTCGGGGCTGCAGGGCAGCGGCAAGAGCACGCTCGCAGGGCAACTCGCCGCGACGGCCTGCGCGCGCGGCATCGCCTCGATCGCGCTGTCGATCGACGACTTCTACCTCGGGCGCCGCGCGCGTGCGCGGCTCGCGCGCGAGGTGCATCCGCTGCTCGCGACGCGCGGCGTGCCCGGCACCCACGACCTCGACCTGTTGCACGCGACACTCGATGCGCTCGCGCGTGCGACGCGCGCACGCCCCGCTCGCGTGCCCCGCTTCGACAAGGGCCGCGATTCGCGGCGCGTCCCCTCGCGTTGGGCGCGCGTGGGCGCGCGTCCGCGACTGGTGATCCTCGAGGGATGGTGCGTCGGCCTGCCGCCGCAGTCCGCG
>DAIOWG010000060.1:0-12235 GCA_036758645.1 Dokdonella sp.
GAGGCCCGCGCGCTTGAACAGGTCGGCCGCGAAGTCGCGCTGGATCCAGCCTTCGATCGTCGGATGCGCGCTGCGCGGGTCATCGCGAACGACGTCGAACATGTCGTTGGTGTTGGAGTTCTTGACCGTGGCCCAGCCGTACGAGGCCGGCGCGGTTTCGTGCACGACCAGCATGCCGAGCGCGCCCTGGCGGGCGGCTTCTTCGTACTTGTAGGTCCAGCGACCGTAGTAGGTCATCGCCTTGCCGCCGAACTCGCCCTGCCCGGTTTCGAAGTCCGGGTCGTTGATCAGCGAGATCGCGATCTTGCCCTTGAGGTCGACGCCCTCGTAGTCGTTCCAGTTGCGCTCGGGCGCATTGACGCCGTAGCCGACGAACACCAGCGGCACGTCCTTGACCGCGACCGACTTCGATCCGTCGACCGCGGCGCGCACCGCGATCTGCTCGCCCTGCTTCAGCGGCTGCGAGGTGTCGCCGACCTTCACCGACAACGCCGGCGTGCCGTCGATGCGCGCGCGCAGCAGCGGTACCGCCTGCGTCCAGGTGCGCTTGCCGTCGACGACATCGCCACCGGGCTGGAGGCCTGCCGCCTTGAACTGGTCGCTCACCCAGGCGACGGTTTTTTCCTCGCCCGCGGTACCGGGTCCGCGGCCCTCGAACGCATCGGACGACAGCGTCTTGACGGCATCGGACAGGCGCTTGGCATCGAACGTCGGCGCCTCGAGCGCGGACACGGCAAGCGGCAGGCAAAGCGCGAGTGCGCTGGCAACGCGTTTCATCGGGGGTCACCTCGGACGCGGGGAACCTTCCGATCCTAGTCAGCCGCACCCGCCAATGCCACCCCCGCGAGGGGCGACCTGTGTCACTTGACGGCCGGATCTTCGCCCGGATGCCGCTCGCGCCAGTGCGCGAGCGCACGTGCATGCCGCTCGAGCGCGTCTTCATGCACATCGAACACGCATTTCACGCACCCGCCGCCGCAGCAGTCACCGGGATCGGGCGGCTCCGGCGGAACAGGAGGCGGATCGTCGCTGGCGCCGCCCATGCTCAGGTCGGCGGCAGTTGCAGCCGCACCCATTGCACGATCTGCGCGCTGCCGACCGCGCCCGCCTGGCGCGCGATTTCCCGGCCGCCCGCGAACAGCACGAGGGTCGGGATGCTGCGGATGCCGAAACGCGAGCCGAGCGCGGGCTCGGCTTCGGTATCGACCTTCGCGAGCCGCACGGCCGGTTCCAGCAAGCGCGCCGCCGCTTCGAACTGCGGCGCCATCTGCAGGCAGGGGCCGCACCAGGGCGCCCAGAAATCGACCAGCAATGGCAGGCGGTCCGCGCCGACGTGGCGGTCGAACCCGGCGGCACCCAGCGCGAACGGATGGCCCTCGAACAATGCGTGGCGGCAGCGACCGCAGACCGGCGCGTCGCGAAGCCGCGTGCGCGCGATGCGATTGACCGCGCTGCAGCGCGTGCATGGAACCAGCAGCATGGATTCACCCATCACGAGTCCTCAACGCGCGAGCAGGTAGACCGGAAGCACCAGCAGTGCGGCGACGAACGCCGTCGCGAGCACGGCGGCAACCAGCCGCCCGGGATGCTCGCGCACGGTCGCGATCCAGCCCGCCGCCGCGCCGACGCGGCGTGCTTCGAGGAGTTCGGCGCGCGCACGCAGCACGCGCTGGCGCTGGTAGTCGTCGAGCAGGGCGCGCGCCGCTTCCGCGCGCGCCTCGTCCGCCAGCCAGATCGTCCCACCCGACACGCCCCAGCGGCTCGGCGGCGTCTCGTACCACTCGATGCCGTTCGCATCGAGCAGCGTGCGCACTTCGTCGGACTCATCGTCCGGCACGTGGCGCAGGTTGAGCAGCAAGGTGGCCATCGGCGCATGATAGCGGGGGTGCATGCATCGCGCTGGAACGAGCGGTTCGCGTGGCGTGCTAACGTGCGCGAAGTCCATTCCGGAGCCGTGCATGCGCGTCCTTTTCCATGGTGGTGCGGGTGGCGAAGTCACGGGTTCGTGCCACCTGGTCGAATGCGCCGGACGTCGCGTGCTGCTCGACTGCGGCATGATCCAGGGCGGTCGCGATGCGGAGGCGCGCAACCTCGAGCCGTTCGGCTTCGACCCCTCGACGATCGATGCGCTGGTGCTGAGCCATGCCCACATCGACCACATCGGCCGCGTGCCGCTGCTGGTCCGGCTCGGCTACCGCGGCCCGATCCATGCGCACGCGGCGACCTGCGACCTGTTGCCGGTGATGCTGCTCGACGCAGCGTCGCTGGCCGAACGCAAGGCCGAGATCCAGAATCGGGAGCGGGCGCGGCGCGAACCCGACGTCGAGCCGATCTACACGCGCGAGGACGTCGAAGCGGTGCTGCCGCGACGGCGCCCGCTGCACTACCACGAGCGCCGCGAAATCCTGCCCGGCATCACGCTGCGCCTGCTCGACGCCGGCCACATCCTCGGATCGTGCATCGTCGAGCTGGTGGCGGACGGCAAGACCCTGGTGTTCTCGGGCGACCTCGGCATGCGCGGCACGCCGATCCTGCGCGATCCCGAATCGCCGCCTGCGGCCGACCTGATGTTGCTCGAATCGACCTACGGCGATCGCAACCACCGCGAGCGCCTCGCCACCGTGGCCGAACTCGGCGAGATCTTCGCGCAGGCGCAGGCCGACGGCGGCAACGTGATCATTCCCGCGTTCGCGGTCGGCCGCAGCCAGGAGCTGCTGTACTGGCTCGCGCAGAACTTCGAGCGCTGGGGGCTCGCGCGCTGGCGCATCTTCCTCGACAGCCCGATGGCGGCCAAGGTCACCGCTGTCTACGACGCGCACGAGAACCTGTTCGACGACGCCGCCGCGAAGGTCTGGCGCGGACGCATCAAGCCGTTCGCACTGCCGAACCTGCACATCGCCGAAAGCGTCGAGGACAGCAAGGCGATCAATCGCATCCGCGGCGGCGCGATCATCATCGCGGGATCGGGCATGGCCAATGGCGGTCGCGTTCGCCATCACCTGCACGCCGGTCTAGCGGACCGACGCAGCCACGTCGTGTTCGTCGGCTACCAGGCCGAAGGAACGTTCGGCCGGCTGCTCGTCGATGGCGTTCGTCGCGTGCGGCTGTTCGGCGACGACATCGGCGTGCAGGCCCGCATCCACACGGTCGGCGGCCTCTCCGCACATGCCGACCAGCAGGGCTTGCTCGACTGGTACGCCTCGGGTCCGTCGCATCCCCCGGTCGTGCTCGTGCATGGCGAAGCGCGCGCGCGCGAGGTACTGGCGACGGAACTCCGCCGCCGGCATGACATCGACGTGACCTTGTCGGAACCCGGCGCCGCGGTCGACGCGTGACCGGCCGCGCGCCTGCTTTCCCCGCCTGCGCGGAACATGCGCGCAGCGGCCGTCATTCGTGATCCCGCCTCCCGTGCGAACGAAGCGAGCCCTACCGCGTGACGGCCACGCCGACACGCCGCCTCACCGCGTCGATGTCGCGGATCGGACGCACTTCGATGCAGCCCGTCGTCGCCCACGGAAATTCCGCGGCGATGCGCACGGCTTCGTCGATGTCGGCCGCCTCGATGATGTTGTAGCCGCCGAGGATTTCCTTGGTTTCCGCGAACGGGCCATCCACCACGCTGGTGCGCCCGGAGCGGATGCGCACCGACTTCGCGCTCGCCGCCGGCTCGAGCTGCTGGTAACCGAGCAGGGTGCCCTGCTCCGCGAGTTCGTCGGCATGCACCAGGCAATCGTGCATCATCGAATCGAAGCGTCCTTCCGGCAGTGCGTCGAGCGCGGCTTCCTCGTTGTAGACGAGCAGCAGGAACTTCATGGTGCCTCCGGCAGGTCGCGGTAATAGGGTTCCACCGTGCCGCTGAGCTTGAGCGTGATCGGATCACCACGGCGATCGCGGGCACGACCGGCCGCGACGCGGATCCATCCCTCGCTCACGCTGTATTCCTCGACATTGGTCCGCTCCTGGCCGTTGAAGCGGATGCCGACACCGCGTGCGAGCGCAGCCTCGTCGTAGTGCGCGCTGCGTGGATTCACCGAGAGCCGGTCAGGGGGTGCATCGCTCATCGTTCGTTCGCCATTCGGGTGGCCGGGCCACGTCGGTCGTCGAGGATACAGCAGGCACTTGTGGTCGCGCGTGCGCGGAATCTAAGGTCGCGCACCCGGAGCCGGAGCTTCCCCCATGCGCCTGCTGCTCGCATTCACCTCCTTCGCGCTGGCGTCGGCGATGCCGATGGTGGCCGCGCACGACGGGCGCTCCACGCTGGACCTGCACGTTTCCGACGCCCCGCACCTGGCCCGGATCGGCGCGGGACGCGCGCTGCGCTACGAACTCCAGCTCGTGAACGTCGCCGATGCGCCGGTCACGATCGAGGCGATCGAGGTGCTGGATGCCGATCGCGCGTCGGCACCGTTGGCACGCTGGCACGGCGATCGCGTGACCGACCGCATCGCGCTGTCGGGCACTGCGCGCGATGCGAAGCCGACGCGCACGCTGCCACCGGGCCGGCATGCGCTCGCCTACGTTGATCTCGAGCTGGCACCGCGCCTGCGCACGCCGCGGCGCGTCGAGCACCGCATCGTCCTTCGCATCGAAGGCCAGCTGGTCGAACTTCGCGGCGGCGCCGCAGCCGTGGAGACGCGCGAACTCGCCGCGCTCGGCGCTCCGCTTCGCGGGGGGCCGTGGCTCGCGATCCACCTGCCCGACGCGCCGCGCGGCCACCGCCGCGTGGCCTTCGCCCTCGACGGCGCGCTGCGCATTCCCGCGCGCTTCGCGATCGACTGGGTCAAGCTCGACGACGCGGGCCGCGGCGCGCGCGGCGACGAGCGCCGCGTCGGCAACTGGCATGGCCACGGCGCGGACGTGCTCGCGGTTGCCGATGCGCGCGTCGTCGCCGTCCGCGACGACATGCCCGAAGGCCTCCTGATCGCGCCCGTGCGTCACCGGCTGGAGGATGCGAGCGGCAATCACGTGACGCTGGATCTCGGTGATGGACGCTACTTCCACTACGAGCACCTGATGCCGGCGAGCGTGCGCGTGCGCGCGGGCGATCGCGTGCGGCGCGGCGAGGTGATCGCCCGACTCGGCCATACCGGCGATACCACGGGGCCGCACCTGCACACGCACGCGAGCAATGGCGAGCGACCGCTCGCCGGTGAAGGCATGCCGTTCGAACTCGAACGTTACGAACGACTCGGCGGCTACGATTCGATCGAGGATTTCGGCGCCGGCCAGCGCTGGAAGCCCCTCCCCGCGCCACGGCACATCGAGCGCCTGCGCATGCCCGAGCCGAACAGCGTGATCCGCTTCGAGTCCGCGCAGCGCGATTGAGCGCCCCATTGCACTGGCGCGGGCAGCAGGCACCGCCCAGGCGCCCCCAGCGCGATGGCGTCCGTTGTTCAACGACGCGGCAGACGGTCTTCAGGCCGGCGTCGGCGCCTGGTTCGACACCATCACGCGGTTGCGCCCGGCTGCCTTCGCTTCGTACATCGCTTCGTCCGCGCGCCGCAGCAAATCGTCGGTGTCCTCGTGCGCCTGCAGCGAAGCGACGCCGGTACTGACGGTGCACGCGACGCCGATCGCCTCGAGCGAGCCCAGTTCGAGGCGTTGGCCGATGCGCACCGCGACGCGCGTCGCATGCGCGGCGTCGATGCCGGGCAGCGCGACCACGAACTCCTCCCCGCCGAAGCGACCGATGAGATCCTGCTCGCGCAGCTCCGAGCGCAGCACGCGCGCGAGTTCGAGCAGGATCTCGTCGCCCGCGGCATGCCCGTGCTGATCGTTGAGCCGCTTGAAATCGTCCAGATCGAGGAACATCACCGTCAGCGGCGCATTGCGCGCGCGTACCTTGTCCCGGATCGCCGGCAGCAGGCGGCTCCATGCGCGCCGATTGTAGAGCCCGGTCAGCGGATCGATGTCGGCGAGACGTCGCGCCTGCTCGTGCGCGTGCCGCAACGCGAGCGCGCGGTCGGCAAGGCCGAGCGACAACACGAGCGCTTCGTAGGCACCCGCCACCAGCGCAGCGGGCGCCGTCCAGGTCCAGTCCGGCGCGACGCCATAGAGCTGCGCGCTGCCGAGTGCGGTGATCACCAGCAGCGGCGTCCAGCCGAGCAGGAAGAAGCGCGCGTAACGCGAGCCACGCCATGCGGCGAGCGCACTCGCCGCCAGCAGCAGCGGCGCGCCGGCGATCAGCAGCGGATTGATCAACGCGCGCAGCGCGACGCCCGTCGACGGGATCGCACCTGCGAGGCCGAGCGCCGCCACGATCGCCGCGTAGCCGAGCAGCACCTTGCGCATGCCGGGCGCGCAATGGGCGAGATTGGCGAAGCGCGCGACGAACAGCACCGCAGCCACCACCGAAGCGACGGTCGCGAGCCGCCCCCACATGCGTGGCGCCTGCGCGATCGCGTGCCAGCCCAGCGGCTCGAACAGGTAACCCTCCTGCATCGCCATCACGAACGCATACGCGGCGATGTAGAGCGCGTAGTACAGGAACGCCGCATCACGCAGGCGCGTACCGAAGAACAGCGCGACCACCGACATCGCGGCCATGATCGCGAGGCAGGCACTCGCGAGCGCGAGCCAGCGGGCATCGACGCGCAGGTGTTCGGAAACGCTGCGCGCGGCGAAATGCAGCGCCGACGGGATCACGCCGGTGGCGTCGAGTCGCACCCGCAGCGGCGAGGATGCAGCGAGCTCGCGATCGATCCGGAACGCGAGCCGGCCGTGCCCGGGCCACTCGCGATCGCGATCGCCCAGCCAGGTTTCGCCGATCGGCACGCCATCGTCGTCGAATACCGCCACGCGTTGCAGGCCGGGGCCGATGACTTCGAGCACCCACGGCGCCCGCGGCCAGTTGCCCTGCGCGGGCACGAGCACGACCCAGCGCACCGCCCCACTCCCGGCAAACGTCTGCAGGCGCGCAGGGTCGAAATGCTGCATGCGCGCGTCCGGCCATTGCACCGCCTCGCTCGATTCTCCGGCGGCCGCGGCGCGCCAGGCACCGTCGAGCTCGATCCCGGGAGCCGCAGCGGTCACCGGCGACGACATCGCGATGGACAACACGATGCCCGCGCCGAACGCGCGCCAGCGCGCACGCACGGAAGCGACGACGGTCGGGAATGCAAGGCTTCGCATGCGTGCAGCATGCCGCAAGGCGGCCGGCCGCGCGAATCGCACGGGGGGAAGGAATCCGCGTCCGCGCGGGCAACGCCGTTGCGCTATCGCCTCCTCGACGCGGTGCCTTTCAGCTCCCCAACCGCAGCGAGCGGCGCGCGAACCACAACGCGACGACGCCGAACACCATGTGCGCGAGGATGCTGAGCACGATCGGCCACGGCCTCGAGAACGACGGCGTCGCGCCGACGCGCGAGAGCGGCATCACGATGAAGTTCATGACCACGTAGAGAACGACTCCGTACATCGGCCCCCACGCCAGCGGATGCCGCACCACGCGCGGCCAGCGCGCGCCCGCGAACACGGCCGCGAGCACGAACATCGTCGCGATGAACAGGTGCAGCGCGGCGCCCAGCAACGCCGTGCCCCAGCCTCCCGCGAAACTCTCGCGCCCGAGCACGCCGACCGCAATCGACTGGAATACCCGCTGCAGCCCGGCGAGGTTCCAGTCGAACCAGACCGAGATCGCGAACGCGATGTCACCGATTGCGATCGCAAGCCCGCCGGCGAAGATGGGTGGCCATGTGAATGAATGACGCGATGATGCGGGCATGCGGGGCCTCCCCGAGGGCCGGTGGCACGAAACCCGATTGTCGCCCGTGACCGCGCCGGCGCCGCTGCAGGAAACCGCCGCCCGGCCTCCGAAAAACGCGCCGATGGGCCCGCATTCCCGTCGGCCTCAATCGCGGTGCACGTCCGCCTCGGCTGCCGCGTCGGCACGCGCCCTGGCCAGGTCGGCGGCGCTGACGTCCTCGGCGCCGGGCGAGCGGGTTTGCGCCAGCGGCGGCGCTTCGGGCGCGCTGCGCGACGGCGCATGCGCGGGATCCGCCACCGGCGCGTCGCGCGCGAGGTCCATGCGCAGGCGCGGCAGGGACTCGGGGTGGCGTGCCTGGAGGTACGCGATCAGCCCCTCGCGCACCGCGCAACGCAGGTCGAACAGGTCGCCGGAGTTGCGCGCACTCACGAGCAGGCGCACCTGCATCGTCTCGCGATCGGTTTCGGTCACCTGCGCGATGCACACGCGTCCGTCCCAGCGCGCGTCGGCGGCGCACAGGCGCGCGAGTTCTTCGCGCACCGCGGCCATCGGCGTGCGGTAGTCGAGCCACAGGAACGCGGTGCCGAGCAGTTGCGAGGTCGTGCGCGTCCAGTTCTCGAACGGGTGCTCGACGAACCACTGCAGTGGCACGACCAGTCGGCGCTCGTCCCAGATGCGCACGACCACGTAGGTGGCCGTGATTTCCTCGATGCGTCCCCACTCGCCTTCGACGATGACCACGTCGTCGAAGCGGATCGGCTGCGCGATCGCGATCTGCAGCCCCGCGATCAGGTTGCCGAACACGGGCTTGGCGGCGATGCCCGCGACGAGGCCCACGACGCCGGCCGAGGCGAGCAGGGTCGCACCGATCTGGCGCACCTGCGGGAACGTCATCAGCGCGATCGCGACGCCGACCAGCACCACCGCGCCCTGCGCCGCGCCCGCGATCACGTGCGTCTGCGTCTGCGCGCGGCGCGCCGCGAGGTTGTCCGCGACGTCGATGCGATGCAGCCGGAACACGCGCTTCTCGATCGCATCGATCGCACGCACCGCAAGCCAGGTCAGGCAGAGCACGCCGCCGATCACGAACGCGCGTGCGAGCGCTCGTGACCAGGCTTCCCCGAGCGGCGTCGCGGCGATCGCGAGGCCAAGGAACAGCAATGGCAGCGCGACCGCGGCCGGGACCGCGATCACGTCGATCACGCGCGAGCGCAGGCGCTGGCCACCGTCCGCACGCGCGCGCCGCGCCAGGGCCAGCAGGCCACGGCGCACCAGCCAGCCGATCACGAACGCCGCGAGCAGCGGCCATCCGATCGCGGCCGCCGTCCTCCACCATTCCAAAGCCTGCACCTCCGTCGCGGGACCGGCAGGCAGTCTAGGAAAGGCCGCATGAACCGCGCCGACGCGACGCGAGCATCAGCCCGCGACGGGGGGCGCGCGGTCCGCCGATGTCGCGAGCGTGCGTTCGAACAATGCGAGCACGCGACGCCAGGCTTCGGCCGCTGCCGCTTCGTCGTAGCGCGGCGTGGTGTCGTTGTTGAAACCGTGCAGGGTGCCGGGAGGCTGGAACAGCGCATGGCGCACGCCGGCCTTCTTCAGCGCGTCTTCGTACGCGGGCCACGCGGCGTTGATGCGCTCGTCCTCGGCCGCAAGCACGACCAGCAACTCGGCCTTGATCTTCGGCACGTCTTCGAGCGGTGCCGCCATGCCGTAGAACGGTGCTGCGGCCGCGAGCGTCGGCACGCGCGTCGCGAGGAAGTTGGCGATCGCGCCGCCATAGCAGAAGCCGACCACGCCGAGCCGGCCGTTGCCGCCTTCGACGCGCGCGAGCCAGTCGCTCGCCGCGATGAAATCCTCGCGCGTCTTCGCCTGGTCGAGCTTCTTGAACAGATCGCGCGCGGCATCCTCGTCGCCGGGATAGCCACCGAGCGGGAACAGCGCATCGGGCGCGAATGCGATGTAGCCCTCGAGCGCGAGCCGCCGCGTGACGTCCTCGATGTGCGGATTGAGTCCGCGGTTCTCGTGCACGACCAGCACGGTCGGCAGCGCGCCTTTCGCCGCGGCGGGACGCGCGATGTAGCCGCGAGCACGGCCATATCCGTTCGGCGAATCGAACTCGACGTAGCGCGCCTGCAGGCGCGCATCGCCGGGATCGACCTTGCGCGCCTGCGCGAAACGCGGCGTCAGCGCAGCCAGCAGCGCGGCCGCGCCGCCTGCGCCGACGGCGAAACGAGCGGCGCCCGCGAGGAACCCGCGCCGGTCGATCGCGCCGTGCACATACTGGTCGAACAAGCGCATGACTTCGGGATCGAAATCGGAACTCGTCAATCGTCGCGGATCGCGCATGGTCGTCACCTCGGTGGGTCGGGGTCGGCTCGGCGCGGGCGACGCCGGCTGGCGGGGAACGCGGGCGCCCGATCGCCGCGGACGCTGCATCGTGCCGCGACCGCTGCGCGCGGGCAAGACGCGCCGAAGGCCGATCCGGTGGCCGGGCCGCGCACGTGCGCCGGGCCTCAGCGCAGTTGGCTGTCCTTGCTGCCGCGGCGGTTGTAGCCCGCGTGTGCGCCGGACGCCTTGTCGTGCGCGTCCTGGCACGCCACGCACAGGCGCACGCCGGGCACCGCCTTGCGGCGCGCAGCGGGGATCGGCGCATCGCACTCTTCGCAATGCAGCAGGCCGGGACCGCGCTGCAGGCGGCTGCGCGCACGCTTGACCGCATCGTCGATGGTCGCGTCGATCTGGTCCTGTACCGCGCCGTCTCCGGCCCAACCGGTGGCCATGACTGCCTCCGCCCGTTGCCCGTGTTGCGCCTCCAGCATACGCCAGGCCCGAAGCGCCGGCGCACGTTCGGTCAGGCGCGCTTCAAGAAACAGGTCTTCAGCACCAGTCCCTTGATCTTGTCGGAGTTGCCCTCGATGTGCTCGGGATCATCCTCGACCAGCCGGATGTTGCGGATCACCGTGCCTTGCTTGAGGGGGATCGAGGAGCCCTTGACCTTGAGGTCCTTGATCACGACGACGGTGTCGCCCGCCGCGAGCGGATTGCCGTTGCAGTCGCGCACGACCACCTGCGACGGCGTGGCGGAAGGCGCGTCGATCGGCCACTCGTGCGCGCAGTCGGCGCACACGATGTTCGAGCCGTCGGGATAGGTGTTTTCCATTCCGCAACGCGGACAGGCGGGCAGATCGGACACGGGTGCAACCTCGATGCGGAAACCGCCTAGTCTAGCGTCCGGGTCGGTAGCTGCCACGCGGCACTTCGGCGCGCCCGACGCCGAGCGTGTAAGATGCAGGCGCCGCACGTCGTGCCGCGCGTCCCGCCGACCGCATCCGGTCGCCCGCTTCGCTCCCCTTCTTGCGTCTGCACGCCTCGCGCAGCGACGCCGCCAAACGGGAGCGGGCATGCCCGGTTATTCCACGCGCCTCGTGACCCTGCGCATCGGCCACCACGACTACCGGTTGCGCGCACTCAGCGACCGCCAGCAGTTCGCCGATCCACACCATGCGGCCGCGCGCGCCGGCATTTCCTCGGCGCAGTGGTGCCTGTTCGGGCAACCGTGGCCGTCCGGGCGGGTGCTGGCCGAGGCGATGAGCACGTTCGACATCGCAGGCAAGCGCATCCTCGAACTCGGCTGCGGCCTCGGCGTGTCGAGCCTCGTGCTGAAGCGGCGCAGTGCCGACATCACCGCGAGCGACCACCATCCCCTGGCCGAGTCTTTCCTTGAATCGAATGCCGCCTTGAATGAACTTCCGGTGATTCCCTATCGCGACCTGCCGTGGGCGGTTCCAGACGCGACGCTCGGGCAGTTCGACCTCATCATCGCGAGCGACGTGCTCTACGAGCGCGACCATGCGGCGCTGCTCATCGCGATGATCATGCGCCATGCGCGCGAGGCGTCCGAGGTCGTGTTCACCGATCCGGGGCGTGGCAACAGCGCTGCGTTCACGCGCGCGATGCGCACGCTCGGCTACTCCGTGGACGAGCAGCGCAGCCGCTTCGACGAACACGACCTGCCGCCCTTCCGCGGTCGCCTCCTGCACTACGCTCGCACGACGGCAGCCCCCGCGGGGCCGACCGCATGAGCAGCCAGCACGGCCACGAGCGGGTGTCGTGCACGTCATGCGACGCGGTGTGCTGCCGGCTCACCGTGGTCGTGATGGCCGATGACGAGGTGCCTCGCCATTTCGTCGAACGCGGGCCGGACGGGCTCGAGGTGATGGGCCGCTGCGAGGATGGCTGGTGCGTCGCGCTCGACCATGCGCGCATGTGCTGCAGCATCTACGAACAGCGTCCGCAGGTCTGTCGCAAGTTCGCGATGGGCAGCGGCTACTGCCGTTCCGAGCGCCATGCGTACCGGATGCGCCATGCGATCCCGGTCAGCGTGGTCGACTGAAAGCGCGACCGTGCGCCGCCCGGGCCCCGCCGTGCAGTCGGCGTGCAGGAGCGCACCGTGTGCGCGATCCGCGCAGGAAACCGGTTGCACGACGGCATTCCGATTGGCGCGCATCGCGCACAGGGTGCGCTCCTACA
>DAIOWG010000061.1:0-12202 GCA_036758645.1 Dokdonella sp.
GGAGAAGCGACGCATCAGCAGGTTCCGGTCGAGCGTCACGACGACGGCGCCGCCGTCATCGGTGCGGAACCACGTGCGGCCGTGCGTCGAGGCGAGGTCGTCGCTGGCGACGACATCCCGCCAGAACGACGTCACCCATTGCGGACCGATGCGGGGTGGTTCGTCGGCGCGCGCGGCTTGCTGCATGGCAAGCAACGCAACCAGGGCCCCCGCGAATCGATGCCGGACGCGTGCGGGCACGCATCTGCGGATCTGCGGCTTCTTCGCTTCGGCGATGGCGAGCGAACTCATCGCATGTGCATCCCGCGCATCCGCATGCGGTGCGGATTCAGGACCGGATGCCGAATGGCGTCAATCGAAGCCATTGCGGAACAGCCGGTCTTGCGGTGCACCCCAGGGCATCGCATAGCGCGCAATCCCGGTGCGGTTGACCGGCGACAGCCATGTTCCGTAGACGCTGCCGTCGTCGAGCATGCGCCAGTACCAGGGTCCGTAGTCGAAGCCGTCGTCCCCGCTGGACCCGAAGGGCAGGATGGCGCGCGCCTGCAGCGTCACCGGGTCGAGGATCTGCATGCGCACGCCCGCAGACGTCGCCGTCGGGACCAGGTAGCCGCTGCTGCCGAAAGCGTGCGGCGCGTTCCACGACTCCAGTCGTGACGCGCCCACCAGACCCTCTTCGCCGATGCTCCAGAGGGCCTGCTCCGAATAGTCGTAGGTGAAGGTGTGCAGTAGCCAGCGGCCATCGACCGGGCCGGAAACGGCCTCCGGACGGCTGTTGGGCGTCACGCCAGCGAGCGTGACCGGGGCCAGCGCCGATCCCTGCGGATCGAAGCGCTGCATCACCAAGTCGGCCCCGGAGGTTGAATCGGGCAGCACCATCAGCGCGCCGCCATCCGGCATCGGCATCGCCGGCCAGTCCACGTAGTAGAAATCGTGTCCCCACGCCAGCGCACCGTCCGCCGTGACGCGACGCAAGCTCAGGTGGAACGGATTGCAGCCGACGCCGCAGAAGATCTCGCCGAGCGCGACGATGGTGACACTGCCGTCCGCATTCAGGCGCGCGCTGCGGATGTCGAAGCGGTCATCCGGCATCGTCACCTCGCGCGTGCCGAGCGGACTGCCGTCCGGCGCGACAGCCTGCCATGCCAGGCGACGCGTACGCACGGTCAACACGACGACCCGATCGGCCTGGGCGAACAGCCGGATGGCACGATCGTTCCCTGGCCACCACGCGCCCGCGGCCGCCGGCACCGCGAACAGGATCTTTCCGTCCGGCGTGATCCGTTCGATCGTGGTCCGGATTCCTTGCAACGTGGACTCCGAGCGCACGGCCCAGGCACCGCCATCCGGCGCGAGGGCGGCAGTCACCCAGTGATTCGCGAGCGAATCCATGCACGTGGTGCAGGCAACGACCCGCCAGCGTTCGTCTCCCACGGGATCGAATGCCACCAGCTCCGATTCGATGTTGGCCAGCACGCCGACGTCGGGCAGCGCATCGATGCCCCACAGCCACATCGAGGCAGGCTGCATGCAGGCCTGCAATTCGCCGATGATCACCCCCGATGAATCCACCGTCAGCAGTCTCGGCGAGGTCCCGCATTCCGGCGTCGATGCCGCATAGGGATCCTCCACGAGCAGCTCCACGACACCGCCCTCTCCCGCGAACGCACGACTGAACGTCGCCGTCGGGTACGGCGACAACAGCGTGGACCAGGTCGTCGCACCGCCCGCATCGATCGCGTTCGCAAAGAGGCCAGCGGCCTGCCGCTCGAGCGTGACGAGGCCGTGCGCGACCGCGCCGAACCCATCTGCCTCCACGCTCCACTGCACCGTCCCCGAAGCGGGATCGACGCGCCGGATCTCGCGCGATCCATACGGCGTGTTCACGCCGATGTACACCACGCCACTCCCGTCGTGGATGATGCGCGAATAGCCGACATCGATGTCTGTGTCGACCCAGAGTCGGCGCGCGCCGGAGCTGTCGTAGCGAACCAGGAAGCCGGGTTGGAGACTGCCCGAGCGGCCGCCGACCAGCACGTCGCCGTTCGGAAGGACATCGATCGCGTCCGCGGCGCTCGCGACGCAGGTACCGCAGAGGAACGTATCGGTAGAAAGCAGCTCCCCCGCCGCGCTGTAGCGCGTCACGGCTGCCTCGTTGCCGCGGCGACCTACGACCCACGCGACACCGTTCGCATCGACCGCAAAGGCGTTGGCACCGAGATCGTCGCCATCCGGCTGTCCGCGCAACCATAGCGTCTGCCCGTCGCGACCGATGCGCGCGAGCGTCGACGATTGCAGCACCAGCATCGACCCGTCCTGCAGCACGTGAAATCCGAGGCAGCCCTGCGGCAAGCTCGAGCCGCCGGGCGCGGCGACCGACCACTGCACGCGGAACCGAGCGTCCACATGCACGAGCCAGCACCCTTGCGATTGCGCGCCCGCATTGACCAGCAGATGGACGCCACCATCGACCGGATCGGATTCGATCCAGACGTCACCGAGGTCACTTGCGGCGATGCCGGCCTGCTGCGGCGTCAGGCGCGCGAATTCGGCCACGCTGCCGTCGGGAGCGAAGCGCCGAAACCAGAGGCCGCCGGGCGTCGTGAACAGCGCGGTCGAACCATCCGCCAGGTGCCGCCATGTCGGCGAATCGCTCGGCGCGATCCCGTCCTGCGCGGGCACGTCGCGCCAGAACGACGCGGTCCATTGCGGACCAACGACCGGTGCATCGGCCCGTGCATGTCCGGACAGGACCAGCATCGCCCATGCCGCGAACAGCGCGCGCACGCTGGTTGATCCGATGGCCATCCGGCGCCTCCGCAGTTCCCGCGCGGCAGATCACTGCTGTGCGGACATCATAGCAAGACGGCATCGATGCACCGGGCGACCTTGCGCGGGCGCCTCGGCGAGTCCGATTGACGGCACGGGACGACACGGCATCCCTGACGAGGTCTGCAGCGCGCCGCTTCGCGCCCGTCGAACATCAGTGTCGTGTTGACGAGACCGGAACATCTCCCGCTCGGCTCGCCAGCCGCGCACGCGCGCGATCCAGCAGTCGCCCCGATCCCGCGTCGGCGCCGCCCAGCCGCTCCACCGCGACATGCAGCAGCGGTTCCGCTGCGGCGCGATCCCCGCGCCCCATGGCGACGAGTCCGCGCAGCGCGTCGAGGCGCGCCTGCCAGAGCCCGTCGGCGCCCGCCGCTTCGAGCGCGTTCGCCTCGAGCGAGTCGACGAGGCGCGCAGCCGTGCCGACGTCGGCGTCGGCCTCGAGCCATGCTGCGGAGAGCCAGAACGCGGCGGTCTGCGCTTGCGGGTTGGCAGGCGTGAGTTGCGCGGCAAGGCGCTCGTGCGCGGGCCGGAGTTTTTCCAGCGCGGCGCGCGCGTCGCCTGATTCGTAGAGGGCGATACCCCAGTTCACGAGCGTGAGGCTGCTGACGTTGTGCGCCTCGCCGAACTTCGCGCGGAATCCTTCATGCACGCGTTGCGCGTAGCCGATCGCGGCGGGCCAGTCGCGGCGCTTCATCGCGACGTCGTGGAGATCGCTCAGCACCATCAGGTTGCGCGTGTGGTCCTCGCCGAGCAGGCGCACGATCGTGCGCTGCGCATCGAGCAGCTCCGCTTCGGCGCGGCCCGGATCGCCCGCGAGCGTGTACGTGCGCGCGAGCGCCGCGCGCGCGAACGCGACGACGAGGCCATTGTCGTCCTGGCGCGTCGCGATCTCGGCGATCAGCGCCTCGGCTTCGGCACGGGCCTCGGCGAGTGCACCGGTCTGTGTCAGCGCGCCGACGAGGTCCATGCGCATCGAATCGCGCAGCGTGAAGTTGCCGGGCTCGAGTTCGCGCAGCAACGGGATCGCGGTGCGGTATTCGGGCAGCGCGCTCGCGTAGTCGCCCTGGTTCATGTGCCAGATGCCGCGCGCCGACGCGAGCAGGTAGCGCGCCTCGGGATCGTGGCGACCCGCGGTCAGCCGCTCGAGCGTGGCGATCTCGGCCTTCGACTCCTCGAACTTCGCGGTGCGCGTCAGCAGTCGCGCGAGCAACGCACGCGCTTTCAGCGTGTCGCGGCCGGCGGCACCCTGCTCGCGTTCGTACACCGCGAGCGCGCGGCGCGCCTCGGCCTCGGCCTCGGGCAACAGTTCGATCATGTTCAGCAGCGTCGCGAGGCTGGTGCGGAGCGTGGCCTCGGCGAGCGGCTGCCCGGCGAAGCGCGCGCCGATGCGATCGCGCGCGCCGAGCAACAGGTCCTTCAGCGACGCCGTCTGGCCCTTGGCGACAACGAGCGGATTCGAGCGGCCGATCAGGTCTTCATTGAGGAAGCGGTTGATCGCGTTTGCGCGCGCGAGCTCGCGTTGCGCTTCGTCGCGCGCCTGCACGGCGGAACGGTAGAGCGAGAACAGGGCCGCCGCGGCGAGCGCGAGCGTCGCGACGAGCGCGACGAGCCAGGGCCGGCGCGCGCGGCTGCGCGCGAGCGTCGCGCGTTCGGCGCGTGCCTCGCGTTCGGCGCGTGCCACCTGCTGCGCGCGTTCGCGGCGCTGTGCGCGCGAGCGCAGGCGCAGCGCGAGTTCGGCGACGCCGGCCAGCCGTCGCTGCGGGTTGCCGTCGGTCGCGAGCGCGATGTCCTCGCGCAGCAGATCGTCGTCGATGTCCTGTTCCCAGCCCGGCGCCATCGGCTGGTTGAAACGGCCGCACAGCAACTGATAGAGCAGCATGCCGAGCGCGAACACGTCGCTCTGCACGGTCGGCGCATGGCCTGCGAGCAGTTCCGGCGCGATGTAGAGCGGCGTGCCGGTGCTCGGATCGGTCGACACGTCCTGCGTCATCGTGAGGCCGAGCCGCGTGATGCCGAGCGCGTCGATGCGCTCGGGATCGAGCAGGCGACCGCTTCCGAAATCGGTCAGACGCACACGCAGTCCATCGCCTTCCGGCGCGACCAGCACGTTCGCGGGCTTGAGGTCCTTGTGCAGCACGCCGAGCGCATGCGCGGCGGCGACTGCATCGGCCACCTGCAGGAACAGCGCGATGCGCTGCTCGGTGGCCAGCGCCGCGAGTCCGTCCGGCGCCCAGTCGAGCAGGCTCCGTCCGCCGTACTCGCATTCGAGGAAGAACGGTGGCGCCTCGAAGTTCCAGTCGAGGATGTCGACGAACAGGCCGCGCTCGTCGGTGCCCTCGCGCAACACGCGCGAGAGCGTGACTTCGCGCTTGAGCGCACGCAGGCGCTCGCCGTCGGCTGCGAACTTGTAGACGCGCTGCACGCGCGTGCGCGCTTGTTCGGCCAGCCACACCTCGCTCGCGCGCGTCGCACCGAGCTGGCGCAGCAGCGTGAAGTTCTCGCGCCCGGGCACCGGCTGGCCCGCAGAGAGGTCGAGCCGGCTCGCGAGCGCACTGCCGACCGCCATGCGCGACACGCTGCCGTCGAGTCGATAGCCGACCCGCGCCTGCGTCAACAGGCGTTCCGCATTCGCCTCGCCGAGCGCGCGCCGCAGCTTGGCCACCGCATTCGGCAGTACCTTGTCGACGGTGACGCGCCCGGCCCAGACCTCGCGCAGCAGCTCGTCCTTGGTCACCACCTCGCCCGCATGCCGCAACAGGTACGCGAGCACGTCGAGCGCGCGTCGTTCGACCTCGACCGGCAGCCCGCCGACGCGCAGCTCGAAGCGTGCCTCGTCGAACTCGGCCGTGCCGAAGCGCCAGGTGTAGCAGGGGAGGGGCGTGGGATCGATCGGGCTGGTCATGCGGTCTGGAGGCGCGGACGACGCACGGAGACGCTTGCAGGCATCGCCGTTACCCAATCGTTACCGCTTCGTTTCCCGTGCGTGCTTACGCGCAAGGGCGGGGCACCTAGTATGCGGTGCAGCGCAGGCAAAGTGGTTCACGCCGGCATCCGGGCGAAACACCACCCCCGATCGACCACCGGCGCCTGCGCGCAAACCCCTGTCGCGCCACCCGATCGGGTGGCCGACGCGTTCGACGCGGCGACGCGAACCGCCCCGTGCGCCGCCGCGCACGCAGGCGCCACGCGGCCGGCGGAATCACAGTCACCCTGAGGAATGCAGCATGTCCAAGAACACGCATCTCGCCGCCGGCCTCCTGGCCGCACTCGCTACCGCCACCGCCTCGCACGCGCAGGACCTGCCCTGGCGCGCCGTGATCGGCGCGAGCGGAGCGATCACGGCGCCCGGGCTGCCGCCGACCGATCGCTCGTTCGCCGATTTCGCGATCAGCGACGTCGGCAAGGACCAGGTCGGCGTGCGCATGACCGGACCCGATACCGCGCAGGGCTATTGGGCGCGGCGCCAGGGCGCGTGGACCCAGTACGCGAGGAACGGCGTGACCGGCACCACCATGGGTCCCGCACGCGAAGGTGCCGAAGCCGGACATGTGTTCCAGTTGCTCGCAACCGACCAGGGCTACGCCGGCGTCGACGGCCAGCGTGCGTTCACCGCGCGCGCGGGCGCACCGGGCGACACGCTCAACGCGACCTGGGGCGTCTGGCGCTGGAACACCAGCCGCAACATCGAGATCGCGCGCGCGCTGACCGACGGGCCGCTCGGGCCGAACCTCGGCGCGGGCTGGGTGTTCCAGAACGACGCAGGCTTCGCCACGCCGCGCGCGATGGGCCGCGGCCAGGTGCTGCTGAACACCAACGTGACCTCGCCCACCGGACTCGCGCGCCGCTACCTCGCCAAGTCCGTGCCCGGTGCGGGCATCGTGCCGTGCGCGTTGCGGCATTCGACCGATCCCGCGCTCGCGCCCGGCATCGTCGCGGGCGACTCGTTCGAGACCGCGTGGGGCGTGGAAGCGAATCTTTCGGTCACGCCCGACAACCGCGTCTACCTCGTCGCCGCGACCAACCAGTCGCGCGACGGCATCTGGGAGGTCTGCGACGGTGCGCCGCGAGCGATCGTGGTCGACAACGAATCCGGGCCGCGCGGGCCCGACATCGGCTTCGAATCCGCGGTCTTCACCACGTTCGATCCGGTGCATCCGGGCGGTGGCGACCACTTCTACTTCTTCGCGACCTATCGACCCGAGCCGGGCGACGGCTCGCGCACGGGCCTGTTCTGGCACGACGGCGCGAGCAATCGGCCACTCGCGATGAACGACGCCGCGAACACCTACGGTCCGGGTTGGGAGAATGCGACCTGGACATCCTTCAGCACCGGCTCGCTCACGTCGGCCGGAGAGTGGACCGCGTTCCGGGCCACGATCCGCGTGCCCGCCGATGGCGCGACACCCGATGGTCTGTGGCGCGTGAAAGCCGGCGGCACGCCTGAACTCGTCGCGCTGATCGGCATTGGCGGCAGCTACGGTCCGGAGGCCGGGCGCACCTGGGACAACTTCTACGGCAATGCCGTGCTCGCGAACGGCGACATCGTGATCGAGGCGCGCACGCAGCCAGGCGCGGAGCGTGCGCTGTGGCTGCTGCGCAAGGACGCCGCGCCGCGCCGGATCCTCGAGGTCGGCCAGAGCGTCTCGGTGCCGACGGCCGGCGGCGTGCAGCAGGCGGCCGTCACCGCGTACAGCATCGCGAGTGGCGCGCATCCCTACAGCCGTGGTGGCGACGGCTGGATCGCGGCCGACAGTTCGCTGTTCATCGACGCCAGCCTCAACGGCTATTCCGGCCGCGTGATGATCGGCACGATGAGCGGAAATCCGCTCGACCGGATCTTCGCGACCGGCCACGAGCGCTGACCCGGGCCGCGCACGCGCGCCACGAAGGGCGCGCGCAAACGCCGCACGCGGCTAGACTCGGCACGATGCCGAATCCGCCTGTCGCCGCGAGCGATCCGATGCCGACCCGCGCCGCCGCGCGGGTGCTCGATGCGTTCCTCGACTACAACGGTCGCTATTCGGACATCACGCGGCGCGCGCAGCGCCACTTCGAACGCCGCGACTGGCGCGCGGCGCAGGCCGATGCGACGGCACGCATCGACCTCTACGATGCCTGCATCGCCGAGACGCTGGCGCGGCTGGAGCTCCTGCTCGACGACCGCGTGCGGTCGCGACCGCTCTGGTCGGCGATGCGCGACGCCTACGCGCGACTGGTCGAATCGCAGCCGGATCGCGCACTGTTCCGTACCTTCTTCAACACCCTGTCACGGCGCTTCTTCCGCACGCGCGGCGTGGACGAGGCGATCGAGTTCGTGGATCTGCAGGCGCCCGACGTCGTCGACGACGCGGCCGGGCATGCGCGCCTCGACTTGCGCGATCCGCTGGCCGCGTGCCAAGGGTTGCTCGATGCGCATCCGTTCGCGATCGGCTACGCCGATGCCGCACGCAGTGCCGCCCTGATCGCGCGCGAGCTGGCCGAGCGCGCGCTCGAGGAAGGTGCGGGCTGGCGGGCGATGCAGATGCTTCGCACGGTGTTCTATCGCGAACAGCGTGCCTACCTCGTCGGGCGCCTCCTCGGCGACGAGGGCTGCACGCCGCTGGTGGTCGCGCTGGTCAGCACGCCCGAGGGCGTGCGCGCCGACGCGGTGCTGACCAACCTGCACCAGGTGTCGCAGCTGTTCGGTTATGCGCGCAGCGCGTTCCAGGCCGATCTCGCGCTGGTGTCGGCTGCGGTCGCGTTCCTGCACGCGCTGCTGCCGCACCGACCCCGCGGCGAGCTCTACACGGTGCTCGGGCGCATCAAGCAGGGCAAGACCGAGCGCCATCGCGAACTGTTCGCGCACCTCGCGCGCGCGCCCGACGACCGGCTCGTGCGTGCCGACGGCGCGCGCGGGATGGTCATGCTCGTGTTCACGCCGCGCGCGCACGCGGTCGTCATCAAGCTGATCCGCGACCGCTTCGCCTGGCCCAAGGAAGGCGGGCGCGCCGAAGTCGAGAAGCGTTACCGGCTGGTGGCGCGCCACGACCGCGTAGGCCGACTCATCGACGCACAGGAATTCCGCGACCTGCGCCTGCCACGCGCGGCATTCGATCCGCAGCTGCTGGCCGAGCTCGAGGCCGAATGCGCGTCGAACATCGAAACCGATGCGGACGGCATCGTGCTGAGGCATTGCTATGTCGAACGCCGGTTGCGCCCGCTCGATCTGTACCTGCGCGAGGCCGATGCGGCCGCAGCGCTGAGCGCGGTACTCGACTACGCGCAGGCGATCGAGGATCTTGCGCGCGTGAACATCTTCCCCGGCGACCTGCTGCTCAAGAACTTCGGGGTTTCACGCATCGGTCGCGTGGTGTTCTACGACTACGACGAACTCTGCCTGGTCGAGGAGTGCCGTTTCAGGCACCTGCCGGACGCGCCCGAAGGCGAGGAATCGCGGCCGGTCGAGGACTGGCTCAGCGTTCGACCGAACGACGTGTTCCCGGCGCAATTCCCGCAGTTTCTCGGGCTGGCTCCGCCGCTCCGCGACGCGCTGGTGAAACGCTACCCGCATCTGTTCGATCCGGCGTGGTGGAACCGCCTGCGTGAATGCTTCCTGGCCGGCGAGACCCTCGACGTGCCGCCGTATCCCGCCGCGGCCCGTCTGCCGGAATGACGCCGCGATCAGGGCGTCACCCCGGCGTGCCGGGCGTCAGACCGGCCCGCGCCCGCGGCGCCCCATGATCAGCGAGACCACGAACAACACGAGGAACACGACGAACAGGATCTTCGCGATTCCGGCCGCGGCACCTGCGATGCCGCCGAATCCGAGCACTGCGGCGACCAGGGCGATCACGAGGAACACGATGGCATAGTGAAGCATGGCGAACCCTCCTTTGGCTGTCCGGCTCGTGATGCCGGTACGCGACATTCGCGTTGCACAAGGAGAGCGTTTGCGCGGTGAACGCCGCATGAGCTTTTTTCGACTGGCAGGTGAACGGTCACGTTCCTTTCATCCGCCCTCGTCAGAGCCGCTCCCACGGGTCGTGGAAGACCACGTCGTCGTCGAGTTCGATTGCGCCCACGTCGCAGCGCGCGCTGCCGTCGCCATCGAAGTCGACCGGCCGCGGGTTGAAGTCCTGGTCCTCCTCCTCGCAGCCGATCGCGCCGATCACCGGATGCGCCTGGTCGATGACCGGGCTGTGCGTGAGCGGCCACGCCACGCGCGCGAAGCCGCCGCGCCGCATCGGCGGCGTGAGCCAAGGGTCGACGCCGGGGTAGTTCGAGCTGCCATCGGAGAGTTCGCAGGTGTCGTCCGAATCCATGTTGTACCGGTCGAGGTTCAGCGTGGCGGTCGCCGAGATCACGCAGTCCTCGTCACCGTTGCGCGCGATCACGCTGTTGCGCATCTGGAATGTGCCACCCGCGCCGGCGATGCGTACTCCCACCGTGCTGTTGCCCGCGATCGTCGCGTTGCGGACCACGAGGGTCGCGGCGTCGCGGCTCAGCACGCCGAACCCGACGTTGCGCGCGACCGTGCTGTTGACGAGGGTCAGCGTCGGCTCGCCGGAAAACGGCGGCGTGCTTTCGATCGCGATCGCGCCGAGGCCGTCGACGCCGCTGTTCTCCAGCACGCTGCTGTTCTCGACCAGCAGCGTGCCGCGGTTGCGGATCGCGGCGCCACCGCTGTCGGTGAAGTCGTCGAGCGCCGTGTTGGCGAAGAATTCGCACGCACTCACGGTGGTCTGCGCTCCGTCGTTGTAGAGCGCACCACCGAAATTCGCACGGTTGCCGTGCAGTCGCAGCAGCGAGAGTTGCACGATGCCCGCATCGAAGTTCACCGCGATCGCGCCGCCCGAGTGGTCGCCCGGGAGACTCGCTTCGCCACCGACGAGGTCGAAGCCGACCAGCGTGGCAGAGCCTTCGTGCACCTCGAACGCGCGTTCCAGGCCATTCGCGTCGACGACCGGGCGCACCCCGGAGGCCAGGAACAGCACCTGCACGTCGTCCTGGATGTCGAGGTCGCCGTTCGCGGCGCTCGCATCCTGGCCCGCGCGCGTCAGCACGTAGACCTGGCCTGCCGTGAGCCAGATCTGGTCGAGGCCCGGGCTCGCGTTCGCTTCCTGGATCGCCGCACGCAAGGTGCAGACGCCGGGCAGGCCGAGTTCGGCATGGCATTCGCCGTCGCCGATCGCGTCGTCGGGCACGTCGGCTTCGCTGTTGACCGTGAAGATCGCGGCCTGAGCGGGCAGCGCGGCGCACAGCAGCAGCGCGCAGGCGGCACCACGGCGCCGGTTTGCCGTGGCGGCGTGGCTCGGGGTGGCGGGATGCATGGCGGTCTCCGTGGTTGGGACCTCTGGTGCTACGCGCGAATGCGCGCGAAACGACACGCGCGCGCGACGGTGCGGGGCAGTCGCTGTGCTAGGCTTCGCAGTCGTCCGAACCTGAATGCGCACCTGCCCGCGGAGTACATGCCATGAACAAGTTGCCGATTTCGCTAGGTCTTGCCGCCCTGCTCGCCGGTTGTGGCGCCGGCGGCGACGGTGCCGGCCAGACTGCCCCGGTGGTGGTCGAAACGCCGGCTCCGGCCGACCAGCCCGCGCAGGCGGTGCCTCCGCAGAGCGCCGCCGACGTGACCGGCGAACGCCTCGCCGCCGTGCTCGCAGGCAGCTGGCGTTCGGAAGAGAACCGTGCGCGCGACGCCTGGCGCCATCCGCGCGAGACGCTCGAGTTCTTCGGCGTGAAGGCCGGCGACACGCTGATCGAAATCTCGCCTGGCGGCGGCTGGTACACCGAGGTGCTTGCGCCGCTGCTCAAGGGGTCGGGCCACTACGTCGCGGCGATCGCGGCCGACGCGAGCTCGGACTACGCGCGCAACAACAACGAGAAGTACCGCGCCAAGCTGCAGGCGAACGCGGCGGACTTCGGCGACGTCACGCTGGTCGAATTCGATCCGAAGGCGCCTTCGTTCGGCGCGCCGGAATCGGCCGATGTCGTGGTGACGTTCCGCAACGCGCACAACTGGGCGCGCGCGGGCACCGCGCCGGCGATGTTCAAGGCGTTCCACGACGTGCTCAAGCCCGGCGGCGTGCTCGGCGTGACCGACCATCGCGCGGCCGCGGGCGCGCCGGCCGACCAGATCGATGAATCGGGTTACATCCCGACCGAGTACGTGATCAAGCTCGCGACCGATGCGGGCTTCCGCCTTGCCGGCCAGAGCGAGGTCAACGCGAATCCGAAGGACACCAAGGATTACGAGAAGGGCGTCTGGACGCTGCCGCCGACGCTGACGCTCGGCGACAAGGATCGCGAGAAGTATGTCGCGATCGGCGAGTCCGACCGCATGACGCTGAAGTTCGTGAAGCCGAAGGCCGACGCGATCTTCCAGCAGGGCGAC